>JAGFJJ010000014.1 GCA_024102815.1 Phycisphaerae bacterium | reverse complement strand
GATGAGCCTCCCGGAAATGCTCGCCGCGCTCTACCAGGCGAAACTGGCCAGCCCCGAAGACGTGCCCGCCCAGCCGCAGTGGATCGTCGGCGGCATCCTCGAACAGGGCGGAGACTTCTACAAATACATCCGCAACCGCGACCTGCAAAAGAACGAGGGCCTCATCCTCCGCCACCTCCTGCGCTTCGTCATCCTCGCCGGCGAGTTCCAGACCCAATCCGGCGGCGACCCGACCTACCAGGACTTCGCCGCCCAGGTCACCACCATCTGCCAGAGCGTCGACCCGCGCTACACCGAGCGCTTCCTCTCCGCCGAGGAAGAAGCCAAAAAACTCGGCCCGGTGTGACGGATGTCCTTTCTCAGGAGGCGCAATCGTTAGGAGTGGGCCATGAATGAAGAGCTCGAGCGCAGCCTTCAGACAACGCTTCGCAATAATATGATCAAGTACTTTCAACTGATGTCCTCGCGCGAAGCCCAATTGAGTTACCAGCGGGAAGTTCCTATAGCGCAAGTCTCTGCCGAGCTGATCTGCCAATGGGAAGACATTGTCCCGTTTGACGATCCGTCGGGACATTTCGTTCCGCCCGCCTTCTCAATGGAAGAATTGGATGCCATCCGCGAATTCCACGAGGTCTGGAACGATGTTCGCAAGAGTTGTCGGCGGAAAGTTCCTCGAATTGAGAAATTCCAGATGACACGCGAATGGATGCGTCTGCACGTTTCGGCGCGGGCGGCGCTCGCTGTATTCGATCGAAGGGGACCGCAGCCCGCGGAGCAGGCTGCATCCTGATTCACCGATGACCGATTCTTCGCCCGTAGGGCGCGCGATCGTTGCCAGTGACTTCAGTCACTGGTAGACGTGATTGCAGTATTTGATCGCCGCCGGGTGGCCCACCGCTTCAGCGGTGGGGGAGCGACCGTATGCGTCCGTTGGGGAGGTAAGCATGTCACGTCTGTCCTCGTGCCCGCAGCACGTGGTCGCCGGCCGTGGTGCGAGCAATAATGCGTGCATTCGCCTAACTCGAACTCTCGTTCGTTCGGGCAAGGGCCAGGTAGGAAACTCGGTCAACCGGAAAGGGGGCGGTTCATGTTGGATCAGGCGAAGCAAAGACGCTTGTGGCAATCAACCTGCGTACTGGCCATCAGCACAGCCGCTCTCCTCGTTGCGTGCAGATCGAAGGACTCGGACAGCGGCAAGGTGCGTGGGTCGGGAGTGGCCAAGACCGAGGCGCGAACCGTCGATGCCTTCGACGGCATTCTGCTCGTGGGCGGAGCGTCATTGAACGTAACGATCGGGGCGAGCGGTCCGCTCGAGATCACGGCCGATGACAACATCCTGCCGCACCTCGAAACCTCCGTGACGGACGGACGCCTCACGATCAAGCCCGATACGCCCATCAAACCCGATGTGACCATCGTCATCAAAGTCACGACGGATGCGCTCAAAGACCTCGCAGTTCGCGGCGCGGGTAACGTCAAAGTCTATGCAGTCGATAACGAAACCCTATCCATCAAAATCGAGGGGGCGGCCAACGTATACGCCGAGGGCAAGACGGACGGCCTTGATGTCCTCGCCGAGGGCGCGGGCAATTTGGACTTGGCCAAGCTCATGGCTCAAAAGGCCGTCGTCATTCTGCGCGGCGCCGGCTCCGCGGATGTGTACGCTGCGGAAAAACTGGACGCGACCATCGAGGGCATGGGCCGCATCGAGTATTACGGCGACGCCGAGGTGACCGAGAACATCAAAGGCCTCGGCGTGATCACCAAGGGCGGGTAACGGCGCAGCGTCCGCCGCGCGGACGATTCTTGCGTGTACCATGCCCACCCTTCGTGAGCCCGGGTGACCCACCGCTTGAGCCGTGGGGGATCGACATGTGGGGCATGCGATTCACGGGGCGCCGGGCACACGGTTTGCATGCGATCTTCGTGCCGCATGCATGGCACTAGCGGGTGATGACAATGGCCTTCTTTCGCAAGAAAAAGACCCGTAGGGCCGCCGGTTTCCTCGTTCTTGGGCTGCTCTCCTGCTTGGGCTTCCTAATCGATCAATTGGGGTGGATCGGCGAGGCAACCTCCGGTCGCTTTTTCGGATTCGTCATGGGTTTCTTCGCAGGAATGTGCCTTACTGCTGCTTGGGCGGAAGCAGCCGTGGGACTTTCCGAGCAAATCGTTGCGGGTCGTGCGGAGCATCAATCGGACTTCGCTCGCCGAATGAGCTTCGTCTGCCTTTACGTGGCAATGTTCGCAATCCTGATAAAGTGGCTTCGTGGTCCGGAACTCTCCCGCGACCGCGTCGGATTGCTTGTAAGGGTGCTGATACTTCTGATGGTGTTCGGATTCGTCGTGCTTCAGGTGGCTTCGTGGTGCAGGCCCAGGGATCGCGGGGATCATTGACCCGCTCGGTGTCAGCTGGATAATCGGACAAGGCGCGTCAAGCGGAGCTCTCGACGTGACCCTCAAAGAAATCCATGGAAGTGATTGACTCCTGCACTCAAGACCATCAGCCGGCCGGCAGTCGTTCCACGAGGCGTCGACTCGTCTTGCTCATCGTGAATTGCCTGGTGGGAATTGTCTTCGGGGTTGCAGCCGTCGCATTATGGGGACTCTACGTCACAGGCTTGGAGCTTGCGCTTGAGGTATTTTTCTTCTACCCAATGGCGGCGTTCCTGGTCGTGGTCATCGAAGTCTCTTGCGGTAGCACGTTTGTAAGAGCCGAGCACGGAGGAATTCTGACGATTGCGCAATACGCCACGTTTGCCATCTGTTGGGTTTGGCAGGGTGGAGACCTTAAGCAAACCGAAGTGTTGGTTGCGTTCTCTGTTTCTGGTTTCGTCATGCCCTTGATAGGGCGTCTCCTGACCAGAATGATCTGGCGGAAAAATAGACTTCCGAACATTATCGAATGCAGAAAGTGCAAATATGATCTTCGGGGCAACGAATCGGGTTACTGCCCGGAATGCGGCACTCCTATCCATGGTGCCCGGGAACCGTAGACTTCCGCTGTGCTACGAGCACGGCACCCGGCGTGTGCGCCTCCTATGCGATGGTGCCTGCATGACCCACTATTCAGCCAACGACATGGATTCGCCGTTTCGCGTCGAATCAGTCACTGAAAGCGGCGATGATCTCGAAATACGATGCCTGTCTCGAGACAGGGCCGTTTGGGAATCGGTCGATTGCCTCGTGGACGAAGCTCAGTGTGGCTGGCGGCTGCTGACGATAAACTTCTCCAGCCCACAAATTGCCCGCACAAAATTATTCGGACTGTTCACGAGAGAGTCGATTGGCGGCCGCGCCGGACTGTCACTCTTGTTGAAACCCACGGACCTCGCCGCACCCGCCCGTCCCATCACGATGACGATCGTCGCCCGAAGGCGAGATCAGGTAATCCGCGGCCAAATACTCCTCGTTCCTGAGTAATGTGCGGCCCCCCGAAATTTCAGCCGAAGCCAGGTTCCATCGCCACGCCTCGTGGCCAAGCAGGGACACCCAGTCGGGACCGTTTCCCAGCGCCGCGAGTTGATGCACTCTTCAGCCAAATACGCAGCAATTCCAAACAAAAGCCATACATCAAGTCCGGCACCCTGACTGAAAAATTCAATCGAGCGTTCGATTAAATCAGAAATGTTGCGAAAACGGGCGCTATGGGCATGATCGCGCCAAATGCGCCATCCGACTGAGCGCCCCTGCGCGTTCTTTAAGTAGAGGAGGAGTGTGCCGTGCCCATCGCGAAACGACAGGCAGTGCCCAGAACAGGAGCGATCGGCTTACGGGTGACCGGCCGCACGATCCCCGCCGCCCAGCGCCTCCCTCACCGCGTCGGCGATGTGCCGCAGGTTGTTCAGATAGTCGCCGCTCAGCGGATCGACCTCGATCACCGCGCCGCCGATCGCCTCCGCCACGGCCTCCGCGTTCCGCTTGCCGAATTGCGGCTGCACGAAGATCAGCTTCACCCCCGCGGATTTCGCCCGCTGAATCAACTCCGCCAGCGCCTTGGCCGTGGGTTGCTTCCCGCCGGATTCAATCGCGATCTGGTGCAGGCCGTACGCCTGCGCAAAGTACCCGTACGCTGGGTGGTAGACCAAAAAGTCCTTTCCCTTGAGCGGCGCCAGCTCCGCCGCGATGCGGGCGTCGACCTCGCCCAGGTCCTTCAGAAACGCGTCCAAATTCCGCGAGAGTGCGTCGCGGTGCTCGGGCATGGCCGCCGCCAACGCCTCGAAGATGGTTCGCGCCTGGATTTTCGCCAGCCTGGGACTCAGCCAGATGTGCGGGTCGAGCTCACCGTGATCGTGGTCATGATCGCCCTCGTGATCGCATTCGTGCTCCTGCTCGGCGAGATCGATTCCCCGGCGCGTGTCGACGATCTCCAGATCCGGGAACGTCGAGGCGACCTTCTGGAGCACGCGGTCCTCGAAGTTCACACCGATCCGGAAGTAGATCTTCGCCCGGCCGAGCTCGGTGATGAGTTTGGGCGTGGGTTCGTACGTGTGCGGCGATTGCCCCGGTGGCAGGAGCACGCCGACGCGAACCAGGTCGCCGCCGATGCGCTCCACGAAAAACTTCTGCGGCGGAATGCTGACGAACACGGGGTACGGATCGGCCGGCGCGGCGCCGGCTCCCATCGAAATCACCACCGCATGAACCAGGAATGCACCCGGGAACCATCGCAGCAACCCTTGTGGACGAATCATGAAGTCACCCTCCGGAACCTCTACATCACGCGTTCATTCGTAATACATGGTATTACGCCCAGGCATGGACGCCAGTTCGACAGGGTCGCACGCGGGGCCGCCCTCAAAAGAAAAGCGTCGCCCGCTCACAACGGGCGACGCTTGGGAGATTCCGCATCGGTTCGTCGGGGGCCCAGGCCGAAGGCTTGGGCGGGAAACACTCGGCTACGCCACGGTGATGCTCTTATCCATATACACGTCCTGGATGATGTTGAGCAGCTTGACGCCCTCGCTCATGGGCCGCTGGAACGCCTTGCGCCCGGAAATCAGCCCCATGCCACCGGCGCGCTTGTTGATCACCGCCGTCTTGGCCGCGTCGTGGAAGTCGTTCTGTCCCGAGGCGCCGCCGGAGTTGATCAGGCCGATCCGTCCCATGTAGCAGCCCGCAATCTGGTAGCGGGTCAGGTCGATGGGATTGTCCGACGTGAGCTTTTCGTAGACCGCCTTGTTGGTCTTGCCGAAGTTGATGGCCGTAAAGCCGCCGTTATTCTCCGGCTGCTTCTGCTTGATGATGTCGGCCTCGAGCGTGACGCCGAGGTGGTTGGCCTGGCTCGTCAGGTCGGCCGCCAGATGGTAATCGGTGCCGTCCTTCTTGAAGGCGTTGTTCCGCAGGTAGCACCAGAGAATCGTGGCCATGCCCAGCTCGTGGGCGATCTGGAAGGCCTCGCCGACTTCCTGAATCTGGCGGGTGGATTCGTCGGAGCCGAAGTAGATGGTCGCGCCCACGGCCGCGGCGCCCATGTCCGCGCACTGCTTCACATTGGCGAACATGATCTGATCGTACTTGTTGGGATAGGTGAGCAATTCGTTGTGGTTGATCTTGACCACAAAGGGAATCTTGTGGGCATACTTGCGGGCGGTGGCGCCGAGGACGCCGAGGGTGGAGGCGACGGCGTTGCACCCGCCTTCGATGGCGAGCTTCACGATGCTCTCGGGATCGAAGTAGATGGGGTTGGGGGCGAAGGACGCGCCGGCACTGTGCTCGATGCCCTGGTCCACGGGCAGGATGGACAAATAGCCGGTCCCGGCGAGGCGGCCCGTGTTGAAGATGGACTGCATGTTGCGAAGCACCGGCACGGGGCGATCCGTCGCCGCGAAGATGCGGTCGACATAATCCGGCCCGGGCAGGTGCAGCATGGACTTGTCGATGGTCTGGCATTTGTGGGACAGGAGGGCGTTCGCGTCCTTGCCGAGCAGATCAAGAATAGCGCTCATGTTCGATTCACTCCACAGATCGGACTCTGATGACTGGATGCGACCGAGGTTAGCGCATTGTACGGCGCCACGGGATACCGGCAAAGGTACGCCCCGGTCGCGAATTACTGGCATGGCGCCGCCGGTGGCGGCAACCCCGGTTGCCGAGGCGCGCGGCCTCTGTTAGCTTGATCGGCTTGCCCCCGGTGCGGGTTTATGGGAGCGCCGGGGCCGGAAATCGCTGGACGGAGGTCAACGGAGCGTCTTCATGGCGGACCAGGACAAGGCCATTGAGCAGGAACTTGAGGAAGGCGAGGCCGTCGAGCTGGTCGAGGAGGCCGGCGCCGACGCCGAGGCAGGCGAGCTCAGCGACGAAGAACAGGCGTTGGCGGAGCTGAAGGAAGCCATCGGGGTCGAGAAGTCGGATGTCGGTCCGCTTCGCGTCAAGCTGACCGTGACGATCCCTCGGGAGTTTCTCGATGGTCGCCTCACGAAGGAGTTCGACGAGTTGCGGCGGGACGCCGTGATTCCCGGATTTCGCAAGGGCCACGCGCCGCTCAAGCTGGTGGAAAAGCGATTCGCCTCGGATGTCGGAGACCAGTTGAAGACGCAGCTCGTGGGCAGCGGGTTCCTTGCCGCGTCCGAGCGCGAAGGTCTCGACACGGTGGGCGATCCTCTCTTCTGGGTCAAGGTGAAGGAGCAGAGACAGGGGGCCGAGTTGGCCGACGAGGAGGCCGAAGTCGAGAAGCTGGTCCCGCTCCAGCATGCCACGGAATTGATTGACTGGCCCAAGGAAGGTCCCCTGACGTTCAGTTGCGAAGTCGAGCTTCGGCCTCAGTTCGAGTTGCCCAAGCTGGAGGGCATACCCCTGACGCGGCCGGACATTACCGTAACCGACGAGGACGTTCAGGAGCGCATCGACCGCTATCGCGCGGTGCGCGGGACGTTCGAGCCGGTGGAGAAGGGCGGGATCGAGCCGGACGACCTGTTGTACGGCGACATGCGGGTGACGGCGGAAGGGCAGGAGCTGCGGTCCGAAGCGGACGCGGAAGTCGCGGCCCGCGATACCTGGTGGGACGCGTTTCCGCTGAAGGGATTCGGTGACGCGGCGAAGGGGAAGGCCGCCGGCGATACGATCGAGCTGGGGATCACGATTCCCGACGACTACACCGATCTGGCCCTTCGCGGCAAGGTGGCGCAGGTCGCGTTCAAGGTCAACGAGATCAAGCGGAACGTGCCCGCGGCGTTGAACGAACAACTTCTCGAGGCGATGGGCTTTGAGAGCGAGCAGGAGCTGCGCGATCACGTTCGGCGGGATCTGGAGTCGCGCCGCGAGGAGGCCATGCGCCAGCGCCTGCGTGAACAGGTCGGTGACTACCTGATCGCCCAGACGAAGTTCGACATTCCGGAGGGCGTCTCGGCGCGGCAGACGGAGAAAACCCTCGCCCGGCGTATGATTCAACTCATGCAGATGGGCATGCCGGAAGCCGAGGTCCGCAAGTCGGTCGACGTGATGCGGGACAAGGCCCGCGACCAGGTCGTTCGCGACCTGAAGCTGTTCTTCGTCCTGGAGAAGATCGCCGAGGAACGCGAGACGGAAGTTTCCGAGGAGCGGCTCAACGCGGCGATCGCGGGCATCGCGCGGGAATCGGGCAAGCGCTTCGACCGGGTCCGCGACGAGTTGATGCACGGGGACGGGATGACCTCGCTCTACCTCCAGTTGCGCGACGAGCAGCTTCTCGACGAGCTCATCCGGGACGCGAACATCAGCACCGACGAAGGTCCCAAAAGCGAATAGGCGGGCGCCGATGACGGGCGACGCCTAGTGGTGGAAGGGTAACGATTAGCCGAAAATCAACTGGGCGATGGGCCGAAGGGCGTCGTTGTTCGGCAGCCGTTGCGGCAAGCCTCTATCGCGGTGGAGACGAAGGAAGAAACCATGCCAGGCATGCACGGCTTACCGGACGTTTACAACCAGTATCCTCCGTATCAGCGAACCCGGGAGATGTCCCTGACGGACATGCTCCTGGAGAACCGGATCGTCTTCCTGGCCGGTCCGATCGTGGAGCGTACGGCCAGTGTGATTATTCAGCAGCTCCTTTACCTCCAGTCGGTGCGGAAGGACCAGGATGTCAACCTGTACATCAACTCTCCGGGCGGACTGGTGGACCAGACGCTGGCGATCTACGACACGATGAACCTGATGGGCTACGACATCGCCACGTGGTGCATCGGTCAGGCCGCCAGCGGTGCGGCGATCCTGCTCATGGCCGGGACCAAGGGCAAGCGCTACATCCTGCCCAACGCGAAGGTCATGCTCCACCAGCCCTACGGCGGCATCACCGGGCAGGCGGAGGACATCCGCATCCAGGCGGAAGAGGTGCTCAAGGACAAGCGGCGGATCAACGAGATCATCGCCCAGTGCACGAGCAAGTCGATCGATCAGATCGAGTTTGAAACGGAGCGCGACCGCTACCTGAATGCGAAGGAAGCGCTGGAGTACGGAATCGTCGACGAGATTCTGACGGAAGAGGACGCCAAGAAGATCAAGAAGTGACGCCGGGAGCGGGTCGTGGGCAGGCCGCGCCGAGGTGCGGTTCCGCCTTGTCCGCCGGCCGGTAAGGTGAAGTGAGAACCATGCGCGCGATCAATCAGCGAGTACCGTTCGTAATCGAGTCCACCGGGCGCGGCGAACGCGAGATGGACATCTTCTCGCGTCTGCTCAAGGACCGGGTGGTGTTCCTCACCGGCGGGATCGACGACGAAATCGCCAACCTTGTCGTGGCCCAGCTCCTGTTTCTTTCCAACGAGGACCCCAAGGCCGACGTGCACATGTACATCAACAGTCCCGGCGGCGTGGTTTCGTCGGGGCTGGCGATCTATGACACGATGCAGTTCCTGCGCTGTGACGTGGCGACGTACAACGTGGGACTTTGCGCCAGCATGGGCGCGATCATTCTTTGCGGCGGGGCCAAGAACAAGCGCTTCCTGCTGCCCAATTCGCGGACGCTGCTTCACCAGCCGCTGATCGGCGGAATGCTCCAGGGACCGGCGACGGACCTTTCCATCGAGGCCGAGGAGATCCTCCGGCTCCGCAAGACGCTGTACGGCATTCTCACCTCGCGTACGGGCAAAGACGCGGCGACGGTCGAGAAGGACTGCGACCGCAACAAGTGGCTCAACGCCGAGGAGGCGGTCGCCTACGGATTGGCCGATCGCGTGCTGGAGCGGATGCCCGACACCCCCGGCAAGTCCTGATCCTCAACGGTCATTGAGAAAGTTGGCCAGCAGCCGGGAGCCCTCCGTCGTGAGGAAGCTCTCCGGGTGAAACTGCACCCCTTCGATGGGCAGGTCGCGGTGACGCAGGCCCATGAGCTCGTCGCGGTCGCTGCGGGCGGTTTCGATCAGCACGGGCGGCAGTGAGGATCGCTCGACGGCGAGTGAGTGGTAGCGCGTCGCCGCGAAGGGATTGCTCATACCTCGAAAAACACCTGACCCGTCGTGGTGAATCAGGCTCGTCTTGCCGTGCATCAACCGAGCGGCCGGGCCGACCGTTGCTCCAAACACGTCCGCGATGCACTGATGTCCGAGACAGACACCGAGGATCGGGGCGCGCCCGGCCCAGGCTCGAATCAGGTCGCGGCTGATGCCGGCGTCGGCGGGCGTCCCGGGGCCGGGCGAGATAATGACGCGCGACGGGCGGAGTCTTTCGATGTCGGCGAGCGTGAGTTCGTCATTGCGGGCGACCTTCATCGGAAGTGACACATCGATGGCACCGATGGCCTGCACGAGGTTGTAGGTGAAGGAATCGTAGTTGTCGATGATGAGGAGCACGATCGGTTCTGGATTCCGGCGTTCGCCGGAATGACGATGTTGGCCGGGTCTTTTCGTCGAGCCATTCAGGGATGGCCGAGTTCTAATCGGCACGGGTCCATTCCGCCAGAATACGCGGTTCATCCTGAGCGGCGTCGATTCCCGGCATGGGGCCGGGCATTCCGCCGGGTCCGCCGCCCGGTCCGGGGCCACCGCGGAATCGACCGGGACGGCCGCCACCGGGCGGTCCGTGCGGGCCGGGGAGGCCCGGTCGCTGCGTGAATCCGGGCGGGAGTTTGGGCGGTTCGATCGATTCCAGCCGGCGAAGCTCGTTTCCATCGGGCAGGCTGGCGCGGAGCTCGTCGAAGGCGGAATTGTTCAGCAGAACGAATACGCGGCGGTCGCCCTTCGCCCAGTTCCAGACGTCGTCGGCAAATTGCTTTCCGCGAGCGGCGGCATCGAGATCCTCGTAGCGGCGCAGGGCCGGGGCCCTTGGAGAATCGGGATGCGGACCGGGTCCGGCCTGCACGCGGCGTGGCGGAGGACCCTGGCGACGGTCACCTTCCAGGACGCTGCTTTCCGTGACCCGCCACCGTCCGAGGAAATCGAGATATTGCGCGGACATGCGATCGACAACGAGAATGCTGCCGTCCGGGACGTCTCGGGACACGGCCTCGCCGGCACGGACGAGCACTTCGTTCGTGACGCGGTGAGGCATCATGGCCTGAATCGATGCGGGGAAGCCCCAGACGAACGTGACGACAATTGTCGCGGCCGTGGCAACGAAGGCGGGTCGTGGGAACGCCTGCGCGAGTCGGCGGAGCGTCCAGACGGCAGCGATCGGATAGAGAAACAACGTGGGGACCAGAAAACGCATGGAGGCGCCGTCCGGCGGGAAGTAGTAGGACATGTAGAGCGCCGTCGTCGGAATGATGAGGGCGAGGAGAAGCACGCCCATGTTGCGAATCTGGCGGTCGGCGCAAAGGAGGGCCAGACCCACGACGGCGAGTCCGAAGAGCGGGCCGACGCCTTCGGCGAGGAGCTGGTTGAGGTAGGGCAGGGCGTGTTGGGCGAAATAGGAAAGGCCGAAGCCGGTTTGCTCGCCGGTGGAGGCGTAGCCTGTTCGCCAGAATGCGCCGTAGGCAAGCTGATTGCGGACTGCAAGTGCGATCAACGGCAGCGTGGCGCCCGCCGCGAGAGCAAGCAAAGCGCGGACGCGAGAGCGTTCGTGTGCGGAACCGGCGAGTACAAAGAGGGCGAATCCGATGGCCAGCAGGATCTCGCCGTAGCGAATCGTGGGAATAACACCGAGCAGCAATCCGGCCAGGAAGAGCCAACCGGTGCGGCGCGTGGTTTGGCCTCTCAGGACAAACACCATGCCCCAGATGAGAAAGAACGCCACGGCCGTGTGCGCGAAGGCCCACAGCGCCTGCTGGTTGGTGACGGGGTTCACGGCCATGCAGACGCCGACGAGCAGCGCCCAGCCGGGGCCCATCCAACGGCGGCAGAACACCATCAGACCGAGTAGGGTCAGGCTGGCAAGGACGGGGTTGATGAGGAGGGCGGCCGTGGGGCCGTCGAGTTGGAACAGGGCGGCGGCGAGGAGCGGAAGCCCGGGCGGGTACTTGCTGAAATAGCGTCCCCCTTCGTCTGCAAGCCAGTGAGGCGGGATGTACTGGAGGTCGGAATCGGCGCGGAACCAGGTCCGGCCCTCGGTGGCCATCAGGCGAGCCTGTTTGAAGTACCCGCTGGCGTCGGGCGTGGAAATGGCGGGCTCGAAGAAGGCCAGAATGAACAAAAGATGGACCGCCGTGAGGAAGAGGGCGGCCGGAAGGAACCAGATCGATCGCCCCTGCTTCGTTCCGAGGCTACTGTCCGCGGTGGACGGGTCATGCGTGGCCGAAGCGGGGGGCGTGGGCTGAATGTTCATGCGGCGTTCTCCGGGGCACCTTTGGCAGTTTAAACGACGTGGGGGGGGTTCGCCTGCGGGACGTTGAAGGAATTCGAGACGGCACGGGGGGGCGGGACAGGAGGCAGGAGTGGCCCGGGGCCACTTCAAAAGGCGGCAGTGGGCTGGTCCTCGGCATCCTCGCAAAGCGCGGCGAGGTCACGAATCACGACGTCAGCGACCAGGCGGCCCGCGGGGGTCAACGCGATGCATGAATCGGAGTCCGTGAGCCATCCCTGCCGCGTCATGTTTTCCAGCACTGGGGCGAAGAGCTGGCGGGGATCGAGGCCGGTCCGTCGCCGGAAATCGTCCAACGAAAGACCCTCGGTCAGTCGAAGCTGCATCATGACCATTTCCATCATGAGCATGGTGTGGTTGATGCGCTCGCCATCGGCCTCGGCGTGCCCAGCCTCGTCGATGGCGCGGATGTAGCCGCTCACGTCGGCGATGTTCTTGTAGCGGCGGCCCGCGTAGCAACCCGCGGCCGAAGGACCGACCCCGACATAAGGGCCATTCCGCCAGTAGATCAGATTGTGTTCGCAACGGCATCCGGGGCGGGCGAAGTTGCTGGTCTCGTAGTGCTCGAACCCGGCGGCGGCGAGGATGTCCACGGTTTGCTGGAACATGCCGGATTCGATGATTTCATCGCAGGGCTCGACGCGCCCGGCATTGCGCAGCGCCGTGAGGCGGGTTCCCGGTTCGTAGGTCAGGCCGTAGCAGGCGATGTGATCGGGCTCGAGCTCAAGGGCACTTTCGAGCGAATGTTTCCAGGTTTCGCACGTCTGGCCGGGAATGCCGAATATCAGATCGAGGTTGATCTGTGTCACGCCGCGGCGGCGAAGCGTTTGGACCGACGGGGCGATGTCATCGGGGCTGTGGAGTCGCTCCAGTGTAGTGAGCTCTTCGGGAATGAATGACTGGGCGCCCATCGACACCCGCGTAACCCCGCATTGCACGAGTACGGCAGCCTTGGCGTCGTCCACCGTGGCGGGGTTGGCTTCGACAGTGAATTCCTCGATGAGATGAGATTCGATTTTTGCACGAACTTCGTCCAGGAGCCACGCCAGTTCGTCGGCGGGCAGGATCGTCGGTGTGCCTCCACCGACGAAGACGGTGCGGATGGGATGCGGCGCCGGCGAGAGACGGCGTTGCAGTTCGCGCGCGACGCGCTGGACCAGCGGCCGCGTCGCCCGTCCCTTGAGCGGAACGGAGAAGAAGTCGCAGTAGCCGCACTTCGTTTCGCAGAAGGGCAGGTGGACGTACAGTCCGCAGCGGGTGAGTCGATCCTGCACGGGTGCCGTGTTCATCTCCCCGGGATCATAGCAGATTGGGATCATGCTTCCTGAAGGGAGCGGCCGATTCGTAGAGACAGCCCCTCTGCGCCCCGCAAATCGTGCATCGTTCTCGGACGGGCGGTTGCGCTCGTTTGAACGACAATTGACGTGGGCGTATAGTAAAGAGGGTAGGGTCGCTGATGAGGCGCTCGTCCGGGATGCGGGCTCAAGCCACGGTCGAAGCGGACGCGGCGCGCGGCACATCGTCTGGAGCAATTCGCCATGGATGCCAAGCTCATCTACTTTCGCGAGGACGGTAGCCGGCGGGATGTTCCGCTGCTGTTCGGGCGCACGATGGTCGGGCGAAAGAAGGACTGCGGGGTCCGGATTCCCCTGGCCTCCGTTTCGCGCCACCATGCGGAAATCGTGCTGGGGGAGAAGGGTGTTCTGTTGCGGGACCTGGGGTCGGCCAACGGCACGTTTGTCAACAACCGGCGCGTGCTGGGGGATGAGTCGCTTGAGCCGGGCGATCAGATTCTGATCGGCGGAGTGGTCTTCACGCTGCAGATGGACGGAACGCCGGCGGATGAAGACATTGCGGCGACGCCTTCGGTGGGTCCGCAGAAATCGGGGGCCAAGCTGGCCACGTCCCGACACGTCTATATCTCGGATGAGGATGTCGATCCCATTTCAGCGCTCGAGGCGCTGGCGTCGAGCGCCGATCAGACGGCGATCGACCAGGAGCCGGAGGTTCCCTAGTTTTTTCCTTCCGCGCCGATCCCATCCTGCGTTTGACGGCATTTCCGGGTGCGGTCCGGGCGGTGTTGCATGGACGGCGGAATTGTTGATAATGCCCGGCTCGTCGGGGCCATGGCGCAGCTGGGAGCGCGTCTGCATGGCATGCAGAAGGTCGGGGGTTCGAATCCCCCTGGCTCCATTCCATTGATCGTTGCATCTCGTGCTTTCATTCGTTTGCGCGCCGTGAACAACGTGTGGCGATAGCGAAGTCGGTGAACCGCCGAAGTGTGCGGGGCCGGCGCGCTTGCCGCGCTTCGCCCCGGCCATTACAATCGACTCCACATTTCAAGCCCGGGAGTATTGACATGGCGCGTCAACAGGAACAGCACAGCGTTTGTACGAGCTGCGGCGCTTCGGTCTATCCGGAACATCTTGATTCGGGCATCGCCCGGTACGAGGGCGGCAAGCTGATGTGCCCGCATTGCGTCGTGGAATATGAAAAGGCCCACGAAGGTGAGGATCTCGACGATCCCGATCTGGCCCCCATCGCGTTCGACGAGGACGACTCAAGCGGAACGCGGATCGATCTGGGCGGAACGCGCATCCAGACGACGGCGGCCGAGAGCATGCTGGGCTACCAGGGCGCGTGGGATGATTCCAAGTGGAACCGCCAGCCCGATCCCAAGCAGGCAGGGGCGATCCGCTGCCGGATCTTCCACTCCAAGCTCAGCGAGGCGGCGCTGGGGTTCATGAACAACAGCATCAACGAATGGCTCGATACCAACCCGAACGTGGTGGTCAAGTCGGCGTCGACGACGATCGGCCAGTTCGAGGGGAAGCACACCGAGCCGAACATCATCGTGACGATCTTCTACTAGGACGCGCGGGGGAGCGCATCGCGGATCACGCGGTCGGCGACGCGGCGGGCGATGTCCGCGGTGCCGGGGTTGCCCGTTACGTGGCGCGTGACGTACGCGCCTTCCATGATGAGGCAGAGCTCTTCGGCCACGTGGTCGGGATGTTGGGCGCCGGCCCGCTCGGCCAATCCACGGACGATCTCTCCGACAGCGGCTTTGTTGCGGGCCGCGGCCTCGTGCGCCGGATCGTGGGGCAGGGGGAATTCCATGGCCACGTTCACGAAGAAGCAGCCGCGGTAGTTATCGGACTCGATCAGTTCCTCGACCACGTCAAAGAGGGCGCGGAGTTGCCCCTCGGGTGAATCGCCGCCGCGCTGGCGAACCAGTTTCAGGAACGTGTCACGAAGCCAGAGATCCTGTTGCTGCAGGACCTCGAGGACGAGGTCGTCCTTGCTGGCGAAGTGCTTGTAGAACGCGGTCTTGGTGATGCCCACGTCGGTGAGGATCTGGTCGATTCCGACGTTGCGGAAGCCGTCGCGGTAAAAGCGCTTGTTGGCAGCTTCGGTCAGACGCTGTCGCGTTGAAACGGCCATCGAGAAACTCCCCGCTCACGGATTCCCCTTTCTGACCAGTCCGAATGGGTTTACCTCAAGTCAACCCCAGGGTGGACCGGAAGTCAACTTGTCCGGTGTATCGGGCAGGTCATACTTCACGGCGAGAGAGGAGTGTGCATAACGCTTGCCGGACTGGAACTTCCCTGGAAAGGGGGATTCCGCCGAGGGCGGGGAAATTGGTAGAATCATACCACCCCGTCCGCCAATCCGGTGGGGCGGACGGGCACACATCCATTCGGCGACTGACCCGGAGAGCAGACGCCGAAAAAAGAGCACATCGATTGGAGAGAGAAGTCATGGCGAGGAGATGGTTTGTATTCGCGTACAGTGTGGTGGTCTATCTCGTGTTCTTCGCGACGATCTGTTACCTGATGGCGTTCGCGGGGAACTGGGATGTCGGGTGGCGACTTCCGCGTTCGGTCGACGCCGGCGGTCCATCGGCGCCGATCGCGGCGGCGGTGGTTATCAATCTTGCCCTGATCGGCCTGTTCGGGTTGCAGCATACGATCATGGCTCGACCGGGATTCAAAATGTGGTGGACGCAGTGGATCCCGCGGAGCATGGAGCGAAGCACGTTCGTGCTGGTTGCCAGCCTGTGTTTCATCCTGCTCTTCTGGCAGTGGCGTCCCATCGGTGGTTACCTGTGGCACGTGGAGTCAGCCATCGGGCGGCGCATGTTGATCGGATTGTCGCTGCTGGGCTGGGCAACGCTTTTCTTCACGACGTATCTGATCAACCATTTTCATCTGTTCGGGCTTCAGCAGGGGTGGGAGGCGCTCCGCGGCCGGGAAGCGGGTGAACCGCGCTTTACGAAGCCGATTCTCTACCGCTACGTGCGTCATCCCATGATGCTGGGCATTCTGCTGGGCATGTGGGCTACCCCGGACATGACCATGGGACACCTGCTGTTTGCAGGGGGATTCACGGTGTACGTCATCATCGGCGTGCACCTGGAGGAGCAGGATCTGCTGCGGGTTCACGGGCCCGCGTACGAGGAGTATCGCCGCACGGTGCCAATGTTTCTTCCCGGTCTGGGTCTTGCCCGACAGGCGGCACCGGGCGACATGCGTCGGCCCGAGTGAATAGGAGAAGGAGGCTATGGGACAACCATCGCCGATCCGCGCTGCGATCCGCTGAAGGCCCGCTGCATCAGGGCGGTATCGACCAGGTCGATGTCGCCGTCCTGATCGATGTCACCGATGGCGCAGCGGTCTTCGGGTGCAAGGCTTCCGGGACTTTCGCCGGTGAAGCAGTTGAACAGAACGGGGTAGTCGGCCAGATCGACGTCGTTATCGCCGTCGAAGTCGAACTCCACCCGGCCGAGGGAATCGATGAAGCGGATCAGTGCCTCGCGATCGGACGGGGGAAGCGCGCGGAAGCGATCCCGGGCCGAAGCCCCTTCGCCGTCATGAAGTTCGACGGACTGCTCGAACCGGGCGCGGAGGGTGGCCGCGGTGATCCGGCCGTCGTGCCAGTTGGGAAAGCGGATGCGAAATCCCCACAGCGGCGAGGTGCGCATTTCGAATCGTCCGGCGCTGCCCATGGCGATGCCGTCCGCACTGGCTCCCATGTCATGGACGAGGAAGTCGGAGTATGGATGGATGGTCCGGCCGCGGAGCGCCAAGGGCAGCGACGGATCCTGCGATGTCGTGAAGCTCGGGACATGGCACTCGGTGCAGCCGATGCGATGGAGCACGGCTTCTCCGGGCAGGCCCGACCGCGGTGTCTGCGGCGGCGGGGCGAGGAATCGCAGAAAATCGACCCAGCGGTCGAGCATCTCGAGGCCCTCGTCATCCGGTCGATCCTCGGGGTCGGGGGCAGGGTCGCAGCCGGCCAAGTTGGAAGCTTGGCCGTTGGGAGGCGACTCGGCAGGGAAGTAGCGATTGGTGATCCCGACCTCGTTCAGGGCGGCGTGGGCGGAGAAGGACGTGAGCGTCGCGAACTGGCATTTCCATCCGAAACGACCGACCCGCGCAGCGCTGTCGGGACCGTCCTCGTAGGGGCGCGAACGGTTCACGCGCCCGCTTACGTCTGACGATGAATCCTTAGATTGCGCTTCGATCGCTGCGTCGGGAATGGCTTCCACCAGACCGCCGCCGAGGATGGGCGTGGTCAGATGTCGCGCGACGACGTTTGCTTCTTCGGGCACGCGCTCAACGCAGTCGGCGTCTTCGTGCTCGGCTTGAAGTATCGGGCCGCCGAGCTCGAGGAGCGGGTCGAAGGCGTCGCCTTCGGCGCGGCCGAACAGCGTGACGGTGAGCGTTCCCGAGCCGCCGACGGGATTGCTGTGGCAGGCGCCGCACCCGAAGAGGTTGTAGGTCGGTCCGAGCCCTTCCTCCGGCCGGAAGGAGCGATTGAAGAGGGCACGGCCCTTGCTGAAGCGCGCGCGCTGGTCAGGGGAAATTCCGCTCAGCGGTTCACCCAGCCGAGGCTGTACATCGGGTAACGCGCGTCCGGATGGGGAGGGCGGCTCACTTCGTGAACCAGGTGCGCCGTTGATCGGTGCGTCGTCCGGGCGCGCCGTGACCTCCGCCGCGGGGGTCTTCCGGTCGGACCGGCTGCAACCGAGGGGGATCGGCGCTAACCAGGTTGTCGCCAGGATGATAAGCCACGCACGTCGCACTGAGTCCCTGAACTCGAACACGCTGCCGATGCTACCCTGAAGCACGCGATGGCGCGCTGGGTCGTCCTCCGATCGCCGTTGTAAGATTCTACATCCGCCGGACTGTAATATCAGGCTTGCGGTTCTATAAATAAACGAAATCGCCAGACTGCGTGTCGTGGCGGTTCCTTTCCGGGGGGTGTCCGAACCGGAATCATCTTCGCCGATTGCGAATTCGGCGTCTCGAACGTACGCTGTCCGGCTTTACCCTGCGTCCTTCCTGAACGGAGCATCGGCATGAATGCGGCCGACATCGAGCTGCGAAAGGTGTCCAAGGTCTACTACAAGGACCGAATCGAGGTTCCGGTTCTGGACGGGCTGGATCTGGATATCGCGGCGGGGGAGTTCGTCGCCCTGATGGGTCCCAGCGGATCGGGGAAATCGACGTTGCTGCACCTCGTGGGCGGTCTGGATTCACCGAATTCGGGCACGGTCCGGGTCGGCGACGACCATCTGGAGCGCATGAGCGAACGGCAGCGCACGGCGTGGCGCAGTCGGCACGTGGGATTTATCTTTCAGATGTACCACCTGGTGCCGGTGCTGACGGCGGCGCAGAACATTGAACTGCCGCTGCTGCTGTTTCGCATGTCCGGCAGCGAGCGCCGCAATCGGGTCAAGACGGCACTGGATGTGGTCGGCCTGAGCGATCGCATGGATCACCGCCCGAATCAGCTCTCGGGCGGGCAGGAACAGCGCGTGGCCATCGCCCGAGCGATTGTAACCGACCCCGATCTGATCATTGCGGACGAGCCGACGGGCGATCTCGATGCGCAGACCTCCGAGGAGATTCTCAACCTGCTGAAGCTGCTCAACGAGGAATTCGGCAAGACGGTGTTCATGGTCACGCACGATCCGCGGGCGGCGGGGTACGCGCGGAGGCAACTCCTGCTGGACAAGGGGCAACTGATTCCCGGAGATGCGATGGCCGCCTCGGTCCATTGATCGCGGAATCGATCGGAATCGGTCATGACCAAGACCTACGTGCTCATGCAGAATCTCCGGCGCAATCCGGTGCGCTCGCTGCTAACCGCCGGGGCGTTCGCCCTGCCCATGGCCGTGTTCGTGCTGGCGCTCTCATTCGTGGTCGCCCTGGTACGGATGGGGGTGGAAAACGAAAAGCAACTGCGCCTGGCGGTTCATCACAAGGTCACGTTGACCAACTATCTACCGGAGGGCATGCGGCGCAAGATCGAGGCGCTGGACCCGAACCGGGAGCGGCTGCGGGCGGTGTGCGGCATGCGCTGGTTCGGGGGGCGCGTTCCGGACACGCAGAACACGCTTACCTCGCTGGCGGCCGATGTGGATACGTTTCCCGTTGTCTACAGCGACGTCGGAATGACGGATGCGGAGATCGAAGCGTGGGAGCGGGACCGCCGCGCGGCGATCGTGGGGGCGGGTGTCGCGGAGAAATACGGCTGGAAAATCGGGGATCGCGTCGTGCTGGAAAGCACGGTGCCCCCGTATCTGTCTCTGGAATTCAAGATCATCAAGGCAACGAAACTGGCGGGCCGCGAGAATTTCTTCTACCTGCGACGCGATTACCTGACGGAATCCCTGGAAGACGCGGGAATGAAGGAGGGGAGTCGCTGCAATGTATTCTGGGTCAAGTGCAATTCGGCCCGGGCGTTGCGATCGCTGCAAGCGGATATCGACGCACTCTTTGCCAACAGTCCGGACGAGACCAAGTCGGAGGACGAGAATGCGTTTGTCGCCAATTTCACGCAGGCGGCAGGGGACATTCCCGGGCTGATGCAGGCGATGGCCATCGTGGTGGTTTTCATCATCGCGCTGGTGGCCAGCAACACGATGATGATGAGCTTCCGGGAGCGGACGCGGGAACTGGCCGTTTTCAAGGCCATCGGATTTCAGTCGTCGCGGGTCTTTTTCATCGTGCTGTCGGAAAGCCTGATGCTGGCGATCATCGGGGCGCTGATGGGGATTATTCCGGTGATCGTCGGGCTGGCCCTGTTCCCGATGCGCGAGCTGGGATTCGGGCCGTTCACCTCCGTCGAAGTTTCGCCCACGGCCGTGATCGGGGCGCTGGTCATCGCCGTGGTCGTGGGGCTCTTTTCGGGCCTCTGGCCGGCGTATCAGGCGATGCGGTTGAGGACGGTGGATGCGCTGCGGAAGGTGGCGTAGGGAGCAGGCAACAGGAAGAAGAAAGCCACGGAGCCACGGAGCCACGAAGCGACGAAGGGGAAGAAGAGGGCAATGGGCAGTAGGCAATAGGCAATAGGCAATAGGCAATAGGAAGAAGAGAACCACGGGGCGACGGAGCCACGAAGCGACGAAAGGGAAGAGAGGAAGAAGTAGATTGGCGCTGCCGCTGAATTATCACTGGCGAAGTCTGTTCGTGCGGCGGGCGACGAGCATGCTCACCGTGCTGGTGATCGCAGCGGTTGTCGGCGTGTTTTCCTGGATGCTGGGGTTCGCCGAGGCACTGCGAAGCTCGTTGTCCGTGGCGGCCGATGAGGACAAGATCATCGTGCTCAAGCGCGGCTCGACCGCGGAGAGCAACAGCGCGATTCCGGTCGACGAATTCAACAAGCTTACGCAGGTTTCGGGAATCGCGGCCGGTGAGGGCATCGAGCGGTTGATCAGCCCGGAAATGGTCGTACAGGTGTCGCTTCCGCGGCTTCGTGACGGCGGCGAGACCAGCGCCAACGTCTGTGTTCGGGGAGTCACGGCCGAAGCGCTGAAAGTTCATGATAACGTCAGGCTGCTCGGACCGTTCTTTTCGGAGGGCGCACAGGAGGTCATCGTGGGCAGGGCGGCTGCGGAGCAGTTTGCCGGGCTGGATGTGGGGGAGGAAATCAGCCTGGGTTACGGGAACAACCGCGTGTACAAGGTTGTCGGGCACTTCTCGGCGGACGGCGGTCCTTTGGAGAGCGAGATCTGGGGATATCTTCCGTCGCTGCTGAACGCCTACAACCGGACGATGTATTCGAGCGCGAGCTTGTGCGTGGCGGAGGGGACCGATCCGCGAACCGTCTTGGAGCAGATCGAAGGACCGGCCATTCAACTCACGGCGCGAACGGAGAAGGACTACTGGCAGGAGCAATCGCAGCTTATTCGGGTTTACCTGCTGCTGGCCAACGTGCTCGTGGCCATCATGAGCCTGGCGGCGATGCTCTCCATCGCCAACACGATGTTCTCGATGGTTGCAGGGCGCACCGCGGAAATCGCCATGTTGCGGACGATCGGTTTCCGGCGGAATCAGATTCTCACGGGATTCATGGTTGAGGCAACGCTCCTTTCGCTGTTGGGTGGGGCGATGGGCTGCCTGGGCGCGGCCGCGTGGCTTCAATTCGTGGGGAACACCAAGGATATGTTCGGGGCGCAGACGTTCACGATCCTGGCGTTCGAGATCCATCTGACGCCCATGATCATCCTGCTGGCGTTACTGTGCGTGAGCCTCGTGGGGGCCCTGGGGGCGCTGCTGCCGGCGCTGCGTGCGGCACGGCTGGACGTGGTGACGGCGCTGCGCGAGGGGTAGGACGGGCAATAGGCATGTCGACGGATGTTCTTCGGGTGAACGAGTCCGGTCGACAGTGCGGGTAGGCGCATGCTTCGCTGGGTATACCTTCTTCGCAATCTGACGCGCAATCCCCTGCGATCCCTGTTGACCTGCCTCGCGGTGGCGATGCCGATCATCATCTACGTTCTTTCCATGGCCGTGATCGACGGCATCGACCGGTTTCTCGACAATTCCGTGAAGCAACTCCGCCTGGTGGTGATTCACAAGGCTTCGTATGTCAATCCGCTTCCGGCCGGGTACCGGCGCAAGATCGAGTCGCTTGATCCGGATGGAACGCGCATACTTTCCGTCTGCGGGATCAACTTCCTCGGCGGTCGCGTGGGGGACGACCCCAGTCCACTCTCGACGCTGGCGGCCGATGACGACACGTTCGCTCAGACGTTTCCGGAATACGAGCTGACCCCGGACGAGCTTGCGGCCTGGGAGAGGGATCGCCAGGCGATCCTGATCGGCTCGGCCGTGGCGGAGCAGTACGACTGGAAGGTCGGTGATCGCATCACGATCACACCAACGCTTCCGCCGTTCGTCCCCATGGAGTTTCACATCATCGCGACCACCGCCCGGGCCAATGATCCGGTCACCAACTTTACGCGCATGGACTACTACCGTGCGAAGCTCGAGGAGGAGTACAACATCGAAAATGCGGAGACGAGCTTCTTTTTCGTGAAGTGCGCCACGCCGGCGGACCTGGAGCATTTTCGGTTGGCGATCGATGAGCTTTTCGCCAACTCACCGGATCCGACGAAGACGCAGGATGAGAAGTCGTTCATGAACGAGTTTATCACCCAGCAGTTCGATCTGCGTACGAACCTTTCGATCCTCGCGGCGGTGACCGTGTTCGTGGCGATCATGGCGGCGGCCAATACCATGAGCATGAACTTTCGGGACCGCACGACGGAACTGGCGACGCTCAAGGCCATGGGCTTCAGCGGGCGGCTCGTCTTCGGACTGGTTCAGACCGAGAGCCTTGCGTTGTGCGCGCTGGGCGGGCTGATGGGCGTACTGATCCCCTACGTGGCTTTCACGCATACGCCGCTGAGCAGCTACAAGGTGCCCATCATTCAGAAGCTGACCATCGAACCGGTTGTGTGCGCAAACGGACTGCTGATTTCGCTGGGAATCGGGCTGCTCGCCGCGGTGTGGCCGTCGATCCTGGCCCTGCGATTGAACGTGATCCAGGCCTTTCGCAATCTGGAGTGACTGATCCGCATGGCCCTGCCGCTGAGCTACAACTGGCGGAATCTGCTGGTGAGGAAGCTGAGCACGACGCTGACGTTCGTGGTCGTCGCGGTGATCGTGTTCGTGCTGGCGGTCCTTCTTTCCTTTGCGGCGGGCATTCAGGCATCGTTGGCGATCACGGGTTCGAATCGCAACGTGCTCGTCCTTGCCAAGGGTGCGACTTCGGAGAGCACGAGCATCATTCTCCCGGCCGAGGCGGCGCGGCTGCCCCAGACGCCCGGCGTCGCCCGAGCGGGCGACGGAAGGCTTATGCTCAGCGAAGAGATCAACGTCCAGACGCTGGTCCCCAGACGCGATCCCGGCGATCCGCCGGCCGCGGTGGCGGTGCGCGGCGTAGATGCGATTGCTTTCGACGTGCATTCCGCCGTGACAATTGTGGAGGGTCGTTCGTTTGAGTCGGGGGCTCTGGAGGTCATCGTGGGCGTGGCTGCAGAACGCCGCTTCGCTGATTTGAACATCGGCGACGATGTTACCCTGGGTCGGAATTCCAACCGGCAATTTCGGATCGTGGGCTTGTTCACGGCCGGGGGGTCGGCGCTGGAGAGCGAGATCTGGGCTCCGCGGACCATCGTGGCCGACGTCTATGACCGCCGGATCATCTCGAGTGCGCTCATGCGCATCGCGCCGGAGTCGTCGGTGGAGGCGGCGATCGAGTACGTCCGCGGGCCGACCGTCGAACTCGCGGCCAAGACGGAGACGGATTACTACGAGGATCTGACCAAAAAGACGCAGGAGATTGTCACGTTGACCGTCGCCCTGGTAACGCTGATGGCCGTGGGTGCGGTCTTCGCCGTCGCCAACACGATGTATGCTGCGGTGGATCGCCGCCGGCGGGAGATCGCCATGTTGCGGACACTGGGGTTCGATCGCTGGTCGGTGGTCATTTCGTTCCTGCTGGAATCGGTGATGATCTGTGTGCCGGCGGCGGCGGCGGGCCTGCTGGGGAGCCTGGCCTTCTCCGGGAGGCGGCAGGACTTCCTTTCCGAGTACACCTGGACCGTCCTGGCGTATGAACTGAAGGTGACGCCGGAAATTGTGGCCTCGGCATTGATCCTGGCCGTTATCGTCGCGGTTGCCGGGGCGGCGGCTCCGGCGCTGAGGGCGTCGCGGACGAATGTCCTCGAGGCCCTGCGAAAAGCCTGATCCGCGACTACAATAGAAGTAATGAGCACGCCGGCAGACGTACGCAATCGCCTCGAGACGCTGCGCATTCCGCGCGAGCAGCGGCCGGAATCGACCAGGACGGCTTCGCGCGGGCGGGGAAAGCTCTGGCTGGGCCTGTTCCTGGCCGTGGCGATCGTGGCGGCTGCAGGATTTGGTTATGCCAACCGCGAAAAGCTGGTGAAGCTGACGGCATCCGCACCCGCGGAAGAGTCACTTCGTTTTCTTACCGTTTCGGCGGCGGCGGATGATGCTCCGCCGCCCGTCCTCACCGCCACGGGGAAGATCGTATCGGACCACCTCGTGCAGGTCGCTACCAAAGTCTCGGGGCAGATCACCGCGCTGTACTTCGAGCAGGGCGACCACATGAAGCAGGGGCAGCTTCTGGCGAAGGTGGAGGAGGATCTTTACCGGGCCAATCGTGACGAGGCCTCGGCGTTCCTGGCGAGAGCGAAGGCGGAACTGGCCTATGAGGAGGTCAATTTCGCGCGCGTCCAGCGATTGGCCGAGACGAACGACACGAACCCGATCGAACAGGCCGAGGCGCGGAAAGGGATCGACGCGGCGCGGGCGTCGGTGGGCGCGGCGGAGGCGGCACTGGCAGCGGCCCAGAAATCGCTCGACGATTGCCGGGTCCTGGCGCCGATCGACGGTGTCATTCTCGAGCGGGCGGTCGAGGTGGGTGATTTCGTGGCAGCGGAGGGCGGTCGCGGGGCCAATGCCAACGCCCAGTTCGCCGTCATCGCCGATATGGACAAGCTGCGCGTCGAGGTGGACGTCAGCGAGCTGGACATCGCCCGTCTTCGAGCCGACATGCCCTGCACGGTCATTCCTGATGCCTACAAGGACCGCAAGTACGACGGATTCATCATGTGGATCGACCCGGGCGCGAACTACTCCAAGGCCACTGTGCAGGTCAAGGTGCGGATTCTGAATCCCGATGCCTACCTGCGGGTGGAGGGTTCGGCGCAGGTGATTTTCCTGAGCGAGCGTCCCTCGGCGACGGCGGAGCGGGTGAAGCCGAGCATCTGGATTCCCAAGTCGGCCTGCAAGGTCCATAACGACGGGGCGAGCGGAACGGTTTTCGTGGAAGGGGAGAAGCAGCTTATCTCGACGGCCGTGACCCTGGGGCGAAGCGCGGGTTCGCAGATCGAAGTGCTGTCCGGGTTGGAGCCCGGCCAGCGTATCGTGGCGGACGACGTGGAGAAGCTGGCGGGTCCATGAGCCGTCGGCGCGGTGTGCACACGGCTATTCGGCTTCTACGAGTCCAATCTGGTGACCGCCACCTGACGGGCGAGCGTTCTTGAGATTTGACGGCTTCGTGGATTCTGCGCTAAGGGGCTCCGTCGGCGCCCATGGGAGAACGTGACGGCGCTCACGCCGTGTGGATTGGGATGTTGACCGGCCGCCGATTCTGACAGTGCCGTGGGACGAGACCCCCGAAGACTTCCGCGAGCATTTCGACCGCCGGTGCGCTGGTACGCGAGCACGGGTGGCGGAGTCGTGCTCTTCCTGTTGTGTCTGCTTTTCGATGCGCCCGGCGTTTTCCAGTTGCCGCCGATCGATCGCGATGAGTCGCGTTTCGCTCAGGCGTCGCGCGGGATCGCCGAAGCGGGGGACTGGGAGGGCGTCCTTGTTCCGGTATTCGACGATCGTCCAAGGCTGAACAAGCCGCCACTGATCTACTGGTTTCAGGCGATTTCGCATCGGGCGATGGAATCGGTGATGCCGTCCGGTTCCGTGGAATCGAATCCACGGAAGGCGCCATGGTGTGACGAGACGCGCAAGGAAACGCTGCCCAAGGCGGGGATCGCGGGTTTTCGATTGCCCTCGGTGGTATCGGCGGCGCTGGCGGCGCTGATCACGTGGCGTATCGGTGTCTCCATGTTCGGGCCGCCGGTGGGGTGGCTGGCGGGCCTGCTGCTGGGAAGCTGCCTGCTGGTGTGCGTCGACGCCCGGCAGGCGCGGGCGGATCAGCTTCTCCTGATGTTCACGGTGCTCGCGCAGTTTCTCCTGTGGCGCATCTGGCAGCGTTCGCGGGGCCCGGCCCATTTCCGCCGTTCGCTCGATGTCGTCGCTTTCTGGTGCGTGGTGGGCTTGGGCATCATGACAAAGGGACCGGTTACGCCCGCCGTATCGGGGCTGACGGTCTTCTCCCTGTGCCTGCTGGGGCGCGACTGGCAGTTGCTCCGCACGCTCCGCCCGCTCCTGGGATTAGGCATCCTCGCTGCGATCGTTCTTCCGTGGCCAATCGCCGTTTCGAGTGTCGTCGGCTGGGAGCGTATGAGCCATGTCATCATGGACGAAGTTCTGGGCCGGAGCATCTCATCGAAGGAGGGGCACTCGGCACCACCGGGCTACCACCTGCTGCTGCTGCCCGTGCTCTTCTGGCCGGGATCACTGGCCCTTCTGCCGGGACTGATGCGCGGCTTTGCCCGGGGTCTTCGATGGGCTCCGGCGGCAAAAGGCGAGTCGAGCGATCGTGGAAATTCCGTGCTTTCGCGTTTCGCCGCACGATTTCCCCATGTCCATCACGAGGCGGAGGCCTTTTGTATTGCCTGGATCGTGCCCACCTGGGTTCTTTTCGAACTGGTGGCGACGAAGCTGCCCCATTACGTCCTGCCGACGTATCCGGCCATCGCCTTGCTGTGCGCCCGGGCGTTATTCGATTGTCGCGGGCGCTGGCGGGAGATCCGCTCAAGCTGGGGTGGAAGAACAGCGCTCTGGGGCTGGTTCGTCCTGACGGTCGTGCTGACGCTGGGTATCCCCACGTTTCTTGGTTTTTGGGCCTGGCCGACAACCGGGCTTGCGGCCCGTTCATGGACGATCCTTGCGCCGGCCGCCGGACTGGTGTTGATGGTGCTGCTGTTCCACAGGCTTCGTGAAGGTCGCGTGCGTCGCGCCGCGGCCCCAGCGCTTGCTTCGTGTCTGTTGCTTTCGGCAACGACATTTGCGGTTCTTCTGCCTCGGATGCCATTTGTCTGGCTCAGCTCCCAGGCGGTGCGGGCGTACTGCGCGCACGATGGCGGGACGGGTCGACCCTTCGGAGCTGTCGGATACGCCGAGGACAGTCTGGTCTTTCTGACGCATGGGTTCGTGGATCGCCTTTCCTGGGGAGCGGTGCCGAAGTGGTGCGAAGAGCATCGCGGCGGTCTGCTTTTGATTTCCGAGCTTCCTGCGGGCTTCGTTCAGCGGCCCGATGATTGCCTTTCGGAATTCACCCCGATCTGGCAGGCCGAGGGCGTCCAATATGCGAAAGGTCGATGGGTCGGGATTGAGCTCTTGGGCCGAACACCTCCGGCGGAATCGAGTCCGAACAACCCTGATTAGGCATTCTTGCCGGGGGCTTCCGAGGCCTGGGCGTTGGCGCGGCTTGCTGTCTCTGAAGCGTTCTCCTGGGGATCCGTGAACAGAACGGGGAAACCGTCCGGCTCCACTCGAAGGGCGACGTGCATGGTGATCAGCGCCAGCGCGATGCCGGCGACGATATCGCTCGGGAAGTGCCGCTCGAAGGCTGCCCGCGAGAGGCACACCATGGCAGCGAGGGGGGCCAGAAGCCATACGGATCCCGGCAGGTAACGTTGAATAATCAGCGTCATCAGCGTTGCGGCGAAGGCATGTCCGGAAGGAAAGGAATCGAACTCGAGCGATGGGCTGGAGAGCGGGGCGAAGGCCAACGGACCCAGGTCCAGACCCGGCCGGGCTCGCCCGATCAGGAACTTCAATCCGTGGAGGACGACGGCCGACCCCGCCAACGTCAAGACGTAGCAGCGCAGCATGCGGATTCGCCGTGTATCCAGCAGAAGCAGGGCGGCGACCGCGACATAGAGCCACCAGTCAAAGAAGGAATTCACAGCCCAGATCAAGTGACGGATGCCGTGGAAGCGGTGTATCTGCGCATGCAACCAGTCCGTCAGCGACTGGTCGACCGCGAACAATGCTGCAGCGAGCAGAAGCAGGCCGAGAATGAGCGGCCAGCGGAAAGCGTTGTGAGTATTCTCGTTCATTACCAGTTGAACGATCCTCGCATTTCGAGAGTTCCCCCGGGGCTGGTGCATTTTGCCGCAGGTCCGACCGGGCGGCATCGTGCGAGATTCTGCACGAGGATAAGGATTGAGCAAGTAGGCCGGCTCGAACACGTCGGATTCCGCAGGGATACTCGCGATCAACGCTGCGCGAGTCGTCATGCAGTCGAATAGGTTCGTGCTTCCCGACAAACGAGGGTTGCGAGCCGCATAAATTGCTACTGAGCGCGCAAATCGTCACTGTAATTCACTTAAAAAACTATATACAAGAAATGAAGGACTTGTAGAATGGGCTCATTGGGCACGCGGAGCCGGTCGACCGGCTCCGCGGCAGGGACAAGTCTGAGACGTCTCGGCAATGAGTGTCATGCTACTGGCACCATCAATCCGCCGAGTCCGGCACCCGGTTTCACTGAGCCGTGCAGAGCGGTGCGCCTCCCCGGCCCCGCGACGGCGGCAGGGTGGTGATTCCGACGGCCATTTCTCGGGAAGCAAGTCTGTGGAGGTGCAGCGATGAGCAAGGGTGAGGGCAGGTTTCTGTGCATCGTGACAGCGGCAGCACTGCTGGCTGCGGCCGCAGCGGCTGGGGGTGAACCCTATTTCTATCTTGGCGGCGAGGACTGGGCTGACGCCATGTCCTCGGGGCAGGTCGTTCCGATGGATTCCGTGTCCTGGGACGACTACATGGCGCAGTGGCAGGCGTTCGGTCAGGGAGATCCGTACCCGGATAACGTGTTCTACCCGCCGTTACTGTACGTCTGGCCGGGTGGAACGAATCCGGATTATCCACCCTATCCCGGGCTGGTGATGATGTGGTCATCCCCCGGGCTGAATTGCTGCCACTGCTGGAACGACAATCCTCCCGATTCGACGTGCGACCAAGGCGATTTCGGTTTGGCCGAATGCATGATGATGGGCGTGGGGTGGGACCATTGCGAGTGGCACCCGAACGCCTACTGCAACGGCATTACCTGCATTGACGGGGCGCCGATCGACTCCCTCTCCAGCGCCTGGCGCTATGACTACGGCACGGGTCCGCTGGCCCAGGGACCGGTCGATCTGTCCAACGCCATCGTGACCGTGTCGGTGACCGCGCCGCAGTTCGACATGATGGGCAACCAAATCAACGCGGTATCGTTCGGCGTACAGGATGTGAACGGATTGATCCGGTCGTGGCAGTGGAGCGTGGGAGCGGCGCCCGCGCCGATTCAATGGTGGGTTCCCACGACGATCACGATCGATCTCACCCAAGTGGGCGTGACCGCGGCGACGCCCACGGCATCGGGCTACGCTTCGGCGGCCGGATTCAATATTCAGCAATCGCAGTTCTTCGTGGTGGATGAGAATGCCGCCTGGGTCGGTGGGCCCACGCCCATTCCGCCGCCGGGAGGTCCGCCGGGCGCGGCCTGGAATTACTGGCACAATCTCAGCGTGGCCCCGAAGCCGTCAAGCGGGACGTCGGGTCAACACGGACCGGTCAGTTTCTCGGTTAACGGAATGAATACGGGCGTCCCGGCGTTCGACGGACCGCCGGTGCCCGGAACCCCATATTTCAATCCACCCTGGGGACCGGCGCCGCCGCCGGGGACGGGGCCGTACGGGACGGTTCGCCTTCCGCCGACGCCTCAACCGCCGGGAATCGCGACGGTGCGAATCGGCGACGTGAACGACTATTTCCTGGCACCGCAATCGCCGGAAGCGGAGATCTTCCAGTCGGAGCCGGACCGTATTCCTGCGGCCGGTCCTTCGGGCACGAACAATCAGATTCTCCGCGCCGATGCCATGGGATTGGTGCATGGCCTGTCGAACATCAACGCCTACTCGTTCGGCGAGGATTGGTTCAACGGTGACGAGCAGCCGATTCCGGGCGGGTTCAGCGAGGTATACGCTGAACTGTGGGAAGGACGTTCGGGAGCGCCCGGATTCCTGGAGCCCGTGGTTGCATCGGGTGGGTTACCCATCACGTTCTATTTCAGTGTCGATCCCTTTGCGGTCGGGCTGCAGGCGACCGCCCTCCGGAACGAGGCTACGTTGGCGGGGTTCCTGACGCTGCCCGCCGGTCCGGCGGGGTCGGCCGATCCGACGATAGGGCCCCAGGCATGGAGCAGCGACGGGGAAGCCGCGGGAGACGTGTTCTTTGCGTCGCCGTTTACGGCGCCGGCCGTGAACTTCCTCGATCATGATGATGCACTGATGGCGCTCCTGGCCCCGCGGCCGCTGCCGCCTCCACCGGAGTTCGAGGACGATCTCGACGCCATGGAACACGTGGGGACGAATACGTTGATCGGAGGGATTCCGGCGCAATCCGGGAATACGCACGATCGCGTGAGGGAGCTCCTACCACCGGATCTGGCCGATCCGAACACGACGAATCATGAGCCGATCAACGGGAATCCCATCATCTTCTCCGTCGATCGCGGAACGACCGGCGCGCTCGGGAGCGCCGTTGCGGCCCAGGTGAACAGCCCGGTCGAAGGGGCCTCGGGCGACCTGTTCGTGGCCGTAACCATGCCTCCGGGCACACCGTTCGCGGGCATGAAGACGAACATGCTCCTGATCGACGAGGGGCTGCTTGGACTGATGCCGCACGACGATCTCGACGCGGTGATCGTCCGGCTGCTGATTCCCGTGGAGGACCTCGAGTTTCGCATCACGGACGCGGCGATCAACTTCGATCCGGAGTCACCGACCGGCAGCAGCATGGGCTACGGCTTTACACTTCCATTGCTCGGTCCAGGAGACGCGATCGTCGGCTTCTCCGTGGATGCCGGATCGATCGGTCTTCTGTTTACGGCGGTGGACTTCGAGTGCCGCGTGGATGGACTGGGACTGGCAGGCGCCGGATTCCAGGGCAGCGGCGTGATGGAGCAGGCCGGCGATATCTTCTACACGGACATGTTCCCGCCGCCGGGGCAAATGCAGGTAGACCAAGGAACGGGGCTGCTGCTGGGCCAGAACTATCTTTGGTTCGAGGAGCGGATGCTGGGATTGGATCGAGGCAACTGGTCGTTCATTCCACCGGGTCCCTCGGGCAATCTGGCCGATGTGCCTGACGAGCTGAATGCGCTGGATTCGGAAGCAGAGGAAGAACCGGTTTGTGAGCCCGACCCCACCGGACAGGCCTGCATGCCCGTTCCGTGCCCGAATCCGCAGGACGTCTGCGTTCCCGTCCTGATGAATGAAACGGCGCCCGGTGTGTTCGTGGTCATCCAGTGCGAGTGCCGTGACCCCAATCTCTGTCACATCGAGCCTGACCCGACGGGAGGCCCTCCAGCTTGCGTAGGTAGCTGCCCGCTTCCGGAAATCTGCACGCAGGTGGTCAACGGTACGCAATTGTCCTGCCAATGTGTCGGGGCAACCGGGGCGTGCTGCCTGCCGGATGGCACTTGCATCGACACGACTTCCGTCGATTGCGCCAACCAAAACGGTACCTACATGGGCGATGGGACGACCTGCGGCCCGCAGGGGTCCTGCTGCTATGACTCCGACGGCGACGGCGTCGCGGAGACTTGCACCACAACGTACCTGATCTGCTGCGAGCAGATGCTCGGTGGGACTTTCACGACGGGCGGTGATTGCGCGCCGGACGGTGCATGCTGTTACGTGGATCCGACCGGTCTGCCCGGTCTGGATTGCGCTTTGATGGCCGAGGACTGCTGCTTGGCCATGACCGGCGCTTCATTCCACGTCGGTGAAACATGTGATCCGATCGGGGCGTGCTGCTGGGACAGCAACGGTGATTCGCTGCCGGAGGTTTGCGACGCACTGCCGGAAAGCTGTTGCTCCGACCTCGGCGGAGTATTCCACGCCGCGGATACCTGTACCGCACCGCAGGCATGCTGCCTGTCGGGCGGTGCGTGCGTCATGCTTGATCCCGTCTGCTGCGCGGAGATCGGCGGGACACCGCAGGGCCTGGGTTCGACTTGTGCAAATGCCGTTTGCCAGGCTTGCTGCCTGCCGGACGCCCGGTGCGTCGAGACGGGTCATAACGACTGCGTTGCCCGGGGTGGCGACCCGCAGGGCCCGGGAACGCCCAACTGCCAAGGGGTGATCTGCAGTGCCATCAAGTGGTCTCAGCCGCCGACGTTCAACCCGACCTCGCCAACTCCGGAATGCTTCTGGGGATGGGACGAAGTCTCGCTGTTCGGATTCGGACCGGTTGTTGCGGACGACTGGCTGTGTCTCGACGGTCGGCCCGTGACGGACATCCACTGGTGGGGCTCGTACAGTGGATGGTCGGATATCATGCCGCCTCCGCAAGCTCCGATGATGTTTCACATCGCCATCTGGACAGACGTTTCGGTCCATGACCCGGGCAATCAGTTCCCTTACAGCCATCCGGGCATGGTGATCCAAGAGTGGTATGTCGATCGTCAGCTGCTCAACGAGCAGCCGGTGGCGTGCGATTTCCACCCCGATTTCATGCAAGGTCCGGACGGATGCTACCGCTACGACTTCGAGATTCCCGAGGCGGATTGGTTTGTCCAGGAGAACGCCTGCACGGTGTACTGGCTGAGTATTGCGGCCATGTACGACACGCCGCCGATGGATTTCCCCTGGGGTTGGAAGACACGGCAACCGCGGTGGAACGACGACGCGGTCCGAATCTTCGACCCAACGGTGCCCGGTCCCGGCGCAACGTTTGTATTCGGCGAGCCGATTACGGATCTGCAAGGGCGGTCGTGGGATACGTCCTTTGTTCTGACATCCAACCGGTCGTCCGGGAACAAGTGGGAACAGCCACCGAACCCGGCATGGCCGGGATACCATGCCCACGAAGCCCCGCCGGCACCGCCGAATACCCTGGCGGATGACTGGCGATGCGAGGGCGGGGTGGTTACCGATCTGCACTGGTGGGGCAACTACGAGCTCAATGCGCTGGGGCAAGAGCTTCGTGGCGGCGGAATTCGAGCGTTCGCCCTGACGATCTTCTCGGACATTCCGGCCCACCTGAATCCGCCATTCAACTTCAGTATGCCCGGCATACCGCTGTGGACGGCCGAAGTGCAGGTAGCGGAGGTGCCGACATGCCTGATCAATCCGGAAGGCGCGCCGATCTACCTCTACGAGTACGACCTGCCGGCGGCTGAACCATTCCTGCAGGAGCAGGGTAGCGTCTACTGGTTGAGCGTGATCGCCTTGGCCAACGACCCGGCTGATCCCGCAATCTGGAGATGGCAAGAGGCGGCGAGAGGGCTGCCGTACCGCTATGACTCGGCCGTAAGCATGACGACCGTCGCGCCGGGGTGGTCGCCGCTGAACGGGGACCTCGCGCTTCGGGTCACGTCGACGGCGGGCGGGCCGCTTCTGCCTCCGCTGCCCGCGACGGGTTATCCGCACGCGACGTTGAAGAACAGGTACATCTCATTCCGTCCTGACCCCGGCAATACCGGCACTATGCACGGCTACCGTGTGACCCACGTGCCTACAGGAACCGCCTGGTTCATCACGCCGCCTGCGACATCCCCGCCATCGGTCGTGGGGAAGGGGCTGACGAGGCTTTGCTCGAACGGGACGCCGCCGCTGTATGATTTCGGCATTGAGCCCGTGATTCACGTGACGGGTTGCCTGATCGCGCCGGCGGAGAGCTACGAAGTTCGAGCGACGACGGACGGCGTGAATTTCACGTCCGCGATCACCGTGTCGACGGTGCCCATTCCGCTCAACGGACGTTGGTGGTGCGACGCGGTGGGTTCGTACTCGGCGGCCGGCGACGGGACGACAACGCCCCCGACGCCGCCGATGTCATGGACGCCCCCGAACACGGTCATGAACGGCTTTGACATCAGCGCCGCGTTCCAGGCCGCATCGTCCAATCCGGCAGCGCCGCATGCGAGCTGGGTGGATGTCAACCCGGAGGTCTGCGATTTCGTGGTGATCGGCCCTGATGTGCTGCGATTCGTGAATGCGTTCTCGACCGGCTCGGGCAAGGAGTTCTATCCGTATAACGTGCCGAACCCGCCGGGTCCGCAGGGTCAGGGTGCGTGCCCGGTTCCGACGCCGTGGCCGTAACGCGGGTCCGGTCAAGACAGGTCGGGAAAGCGGCAGGATGGGGAAAGAAGTCGTCGAAGCGCGGGGCGGACGGTCGGATCCGTCCCGCGCATCGGCCCGGGAGGGAAAAGGGGACTGCTGGATCTGTGGGGCGGATGGTCGGGATCGCCCCGCACTTCCAATTTCTCTCAACCGTGCGAGGAATCGGATTCCCGGAACTTCCGGAGCAGCGTTTCCAGAAACGCAGCGACTTCGTCACAGTTGCGCAGGTAGAAGAGCGCAAGGGTGTCTTCGTCGGGCGATCCGACCCGTATTCCGACACCCCTGCCCTGGCGACGAAGCGCGCGGAAAGCATCTTCATCGGTGACGTCGTCGCCAATGTAGAAAACGACGTTGGCGCGATCCGAGACATTCATGGCCTTGATCAGCCAGAGAATCGCATGGCCTTTGTCCCATTCGACGTCGGGCTGGAGCTCGAAGATTTTTTTGCCGGAACGCTTTCGAAGGTGCTGCGCACGGCTGACAATCTGGTCGACTGAAGTCTCGATCTGACGGATGTCATTCTCGCTGGATACCTCGCGGAAGTGGACGGCAATGGCGAACTTCTTGCGTTCGACACGCGCGCCGTCTATGGCTGAAACAACTTCCCTGAGGTTTCTCTCCGCCTCGTCAAGTGCCGGCAGGGCGGACACGGCCTCTTCCTGTTGCATTTGGAGCCCGTTGGGGCCGCGGATGTCAAAGCCGTGGCTGCCTGCATAGCAGAGCTGGGGAAGCCGGACCAGAGACTGCACGTCCTGGCGGTCGCGCCCGCTGACGATCGCGACATTGGCGTGCTGCGCCCATTGGACCAGGATCGAGCGCATGTTCTCGCCGAGCGTGGCGTCTTCGGGGCGGCGGACGATCGGCGTGAGCGTGCCGTCGTAATCAAGGAACATGGCCGGTTTTCGTTGCCCGATGCACTCGACAATCCATGTGGCGTGGTCAGAGGCCGACGAGGGCCGCAGAAGACAATTCTCGCCCGGAGGGCAAAAGGGCGTCATTCGAATCTCGCGAAGGTCGCTGACGATGCAGTGCGCACCCGCGCTTCGCAGATCTTCCTCCGCGCCCTTTTCCCTGGCAACGCCGACCACCATGCCGAAATTGCCCGACCGGCCGGCTTGAACGCCCGATATGGCGTCCTCGAGAACGATGGTGTCGGCAGGATCGGCGTCGAGTTCCCTGGCGGCCTCGACGAGCATGTCCGGCGCAGGCTTGCCGCGAAGGTTCCGTCGTTTCAGGTCTTCGCCATCGACGCGCGCATCAAACTTGTCGATCAAGTTCGCCGCTTCCAGAACCAGGCGGCAATTACGGCTGGATGAAAACACGGCAACCTTGACGCCGTTGGCTTTCCAGTAGTCGATCTGTTCGACGGCGTCCTCGAACACGTCAACACCCGTCTCCTTGATCACTTCCTGGAAGATGTGATTCTTGCGGTTGCCCAGTCCGCAGATCGAATTCGTGCCGGTTGAATCTTGCGGGTTGCCCCAAGGCAGCTCGATGCCCCTCGCCTCGAGGAAGCTTTGCACGCCGTCATAACGGGGCTTGCCGTCGACGTAACGGCGGTAGTCGCTATCCATGTCAAAAGGAGGCTGCCGCGACTCGCCGTCCCCGCGTTTCGCGAGAAACTCGTCGAACATTCGTTTCCAGGCACGGGCGTGGACGCTGGCCGTGCGCGTAATTACGCCGTCCATGTCCAGGATTGCGGCTTTCCAGGGACGTCGGAAATCCATCGTTGCCTCGCCAGGTTTACGGGACAAGCTTCGCGGTTCGGATACAGTCTTTTAGTGCGCGACAGGGACGAGGACAAGGTCCTGCGCTAAACGAATGATGGTCGCTGAGGCCCGGACGAGTGCTGGGCGACGTAAGATGTCTATTTCGTCAGGACGCAGACGATTGCGACAAGGATCGCACATCCCACGAGGTTCATGAGAAAGCCGGATCGCACCATCTGGATGACGCGAAAGTAACCGGTTCCGAAAACCAGCGCATTGGGCGGCGTGGCGACCGGCAGCATGAAGGCCAACGACGAGGCCATGGCTGCCGCGAGGCAGAGCAGCGTTGGATCGAGCTCGAGTCGCGGCGCCAGGACGATGAGAATGGGGCACATCATGGTTGCCACGGCCGTGTTGCTCGTGATCTCGGTTAGAAAGTCGATCATCAGAATGATGGCGACGAGGCTCGTGAGGGGCCCGGCCCAACCCATGGAGTCGACGAGGGCGCCGGCCAGCCATTTGGTCAGGCCCGTCGCGAACATGGCGTTGGAGAGCGCGATTCCGCCTCCGAAGAGCAGCAGCGTTCCCCAATCAACATATCTGCTGTCCGGCCATTCGAGCACGGATCGCCACGTATTCGTCTCAATCGGGATGATGAAGAGCAACATGGCGCAGGCCAGACCGATTTCGTAAACGCCGATATGTTCGAGAACGCCGGGGACTTTGCCGCCGAACAGACTCGGCCACGCCGGCTGGCTGGTCCACAAGAGGACGACCAGGAGGAAAACGAGTCCGACGGCCAATTCCTCCCGGGACCAGGGTCCGAGCGAATTCTTCTGCTCGCGAAGTTCGTCACGGGCGGCCTGGGAGATCTCCGCTTGGGGGCGGAAAAGGATCAAGAGGACCAGCCATGCGGCAACCAATCCAATAGCAGCCACAGGCATGCCGATCTTCATCCACTGAAGGAAATCGACAGTCGCGATCTTCCGGGCGCTCAAGATACCCACGGCGATTCCGTTCGGCGGGGAGCCGATGAGCGTGCCGATGCCTCCGATGGATGCGGACCAGGCGATGCCGAGCATCAGTGCGCACCCCAATTTTGATTGACCGGGTCGCTCTCCGAGCGTGTGCAGGATTCCGATGCCGATGGGCAGCATCATGGCGGCCGTTGCCGTGTTGGAGATCCACATGGACAGAAACGCCGTCGTGGCCATCACGGTCAGGAGCAACGACGCCGGGTTGCGCGCGGCATGCTTCATGCCAAGGAAGTTCAAGGTAATCCGCCGGTCCACGCCCGACTTTCGCATTCCCGCGGCCAGAAGGAACCCCGAAAGAAACAGGAAGATGACGGGATTGGCGTAGCCCGCGAATGCCACCCTGCTCGTGAAGACGTGGGGCCGACCGTTCTCGATGCCAACGACACCCATGGTGGGGAGGAGTAACCCTGGAAGCAGGGCCGTTACGGGGATCGGCACGGCCTCAGTCACCCACCAGGTGATCATCAGCAGGCAAAGCGCCAATGTTGAACGTGCACCGTGTACGACGTGGAGCACGTTCTCGTGATCGGGAGGAAGCTGCAGGGATTCGGCTGCTTGAGCCTGGAGCCCGGCAAGGTTTGGCATTGAAAGAGCGAGCGCAAAGAGGACAGGCCCGAGGAGGAGTCCAACTCGTTGAATGTTCGACCGCCACGGGAGGGCAGCGGCAGGCTCCAGGCGGACCATGGGCGGCTGCGTAGACAAGCTCAATCAGCCGGTGGAGTGAGATCGACGCCGGTGGCACCGATCGACCTTCAAGGCGTTTAACAATCGCCGACACGGCGTTTAGAGCACGAACAAAGCCACAGGTCAAGGCCGGGCGGACCGCCGAGCCCGTTTCCTCCGCCCGTGCAATTCAATCGCCTTGTCGGGATGCAGCCTTGATCCAGTCGATTTCAAGAAGGAACGGTCCGGCTTGTTTGTCGGATATGATGAATCCGACGGCGCGAATATCCGCCGTGTTCATGGGTGGTGCGCCGGGAATTCGCCGGCCGAACGAGCGGGCCTGAAAGGAATGGAAGGGCACGCGAATTTCGCGCCATTCCCCGGCATCGGCTTTGAGGTTGAAGTAGTAGGCGCCTGCCGCGATGGGATAATCAGTTGAGACGCTCAGGGCGTAGCGCTTTCCGTCGCTACGGATACGCAGGACGAATTCGTCATAGGACGAGAGATCGAGCGAGCTCGTGCCCGTGCGAATCGACGCGAATCCGCCGTTGTTCGCCAGAGAGACTTCCCCGTTGAATTGCAGCGTGCCGGATTCCGTGACGCGGCAGGTGCTGGTGGACACCCCGCCCATGACGGTGTCATTGACCGGCACCCATTTCCGGGCCGCGTCCGGAACATCAAACGCAAACAATAAGCGCTCACTCATCGTCACCTGCCCTTGGGCCGGGCCCCGATGATCAACGGCTCCCGGCGTGACTACAAGCAACCAGACTGCCAATGCGGTGCTCATCGTCATCCGCTCCATCCCGTACGTCCGAATGGCCCATCCGATTTGTGGGGTTGGATACCGGTGAGATTATTGTGGCTTCCGGGTCGCTTGACCACCGAGATTTCCGTCAAGCTGTACAAACTTTTTCCGTGGCGGGTTCCCGGGGGGGGCGGACCCAGAAGGCAGCGAACGGAAATCGCCCGTGCGGGCCCCGATAGCGGCTCTTCTGGGACCGTCGCCCCTGCGTGACTTCCGATTAATTCAGGGCATAAAGTTGATACTCCCAAAAGGGGGGCGGCCCAAGAAGCCTTGTAATGGGTCGCCTCGGTTTCGAAAATGTTGGACTACGTGACCGTCATTCGGGCCTCGCGACCCGGAGATTGGACTTCGCGGATACTTGCCCGGACCAGTCGCGCGGTGCGGAGGAGGGGAGGGGGAATCGATGCTTACCGAAAACGTACTCGACCTGATTGGCAACACGCCGATCATCAAGCTCCACGGAGAGCCGATCTTCGCCAAGGCCGAGTTCCTCAACCCCGGGGGGAGTATCAAGGACCGCATCGCCGTCAGCATGCTGGAGGGAGCTTTGCGTGACGGTCGCCTCAACGGGGAGTCCATCATCGTAGAACCGACGTCCGGCAACACCGGCATCGGCGTGGCTCTTGTCGGACGAATGAAAGGGTACACCGTCAGGATCGTCATGCCCGAGGGAATGAGTGTCGAACGCAAAAAGCTCATCAAAGCGACGGGTGCCGAGTTGATCCTGACACCGGACAAGGATGGGATTCCCGGCTCCGTCCAATTGGTGCGTGAAATGGCCGCCGGCGATCCGCGGATCTTCGTGCCGCAGCAGTTCGAGAACCCCGACAATCCCCGCGTGCATTATGAACAGACGGCGCCGGAGCTTTGGCGTCAGCTTCAGGGCCAGGTGGACTGCTTCGTCGCCGGCGTGGGGAGCGGTGGTACGCTGCAAGGCGTCGGGAAATTCCTCAAGGAGCACAACCCGAAGATCAGGCTGGTCGCGGTCGAGCCCAAGAATGTCTCGGCGCTGCTCGGTCACGAACCGGGATTGCACCAGATTCAGGGGATCGGTGACGGTTTCGTTCCGGCTATCCTCGATGTATCGATGATCGATGACGTCATCGAGGTTACCGACGAAGACGCCATCAAGACGACCAGGGAACTCGGTCAACAGCACGGGCTATTGGTGGGGATCTCGTCGGGTGCCAACGTGTGGGCCGCACGTCAGTTGACCGCGACCATCAGCGGCAACATCGCAACCGTCTTGCCCGATCGAGCCGAACGTTACTTCAGTACGGCACTCCTGTAACGCACGCAGGGCGGAGGTTCGTGCAGCCCTAGAACCTGGGCTCGGGCGGGAACAGCGCATCGCGCAGCGCCATGAGTTCTTCGCACGTATCGATGTCCGGCGAGACCGGTGTGAGAATGATCGGATTCAGGCCGGGATCGCGCCGCTGCGGCGGATTGCTGGGCGTATCCAGAATCGCGAGCGATGCGCCGATCACGAGCTGCTCCGAGTCGTCGACGACATTGCCCCACAGACTGCCGTCGGAGTAGAGCGTCAACTCGTTCGCGAAGATCTCGCCGGGCAATGTAGATTTCCCCACGAATCAATCCGAACAATATGACGACAACCGTTACGCCCGGCTTCCCGTCGTTGTCGTCGTCGCTGATGAGGGGATCGTCGCGGTCCATCGAGAGCGGCACGCTCGGATCGCCGTCGATGCCGTTGAGTGTCGGCGTCGCGGGGCGCCAGATCTTCCATGCGCCATTCTCCCGGTACACGTCGACGATTGCACCAGGCGGCTGAATGGCCTGCGTGGCAGCATCGGAGAAAATCGTGTCGAAGGGCTGATTGGCGATATATTCGGCGTGGCAGAAGCTGTCGTAGGCGACAAGCTCTCCGTCTTCGATGACCAGGTCCGTGAATCCGTACGAAACAACAAAACTGGATAGCGGACCGTTGGCGGTCTCACCCTCGTAGGCGACGATGTCGTAGTGGGCGTAGTGTCCTGCCATGGTGGCCATCGCCTCCGCCTTGTTTGCAGGGGCTTGCCAGTCGGGATCGTTCGTGGGCGTTTCGTACAGGGGACTGGGCGGCCAAGGCAGGGTGCCCGAGCATCCCACGAGCAGTAGAGAGCCTGCGAGCATTGCAGGGAGTGTCCAACCGCGAAGTTCCTTCGTCAGGGTCATCTGTAATTCCCGTGGTGGAGAGCGCCATCCCGATGCCCGGGATTATAGCTCATCAGCGCGCCCGGGGGGAATGGCGGAGGCATGTCCGGGGACGGCCGAGGAAAGCCCTGCAACGCTGCTGGGCGAGTCCGCCGGGCGCCGCTGGGCGGGAGACGACAGCCCTCACCCGCTGAGCGAATCCAGCAGAATCGAAAGTATACGGTTGCGCACGGCTATCAGTCCGGGCGCCGCTCGAAGCAGAATCCCGATGAAGAGGTCGAGTTTCCCGGGAGGGAGCCGATTGCCTTTGCTTTGTCGTTGACCGAGCCGGATGCGGTGATCGATGAAGTTTGCCGGAAGATAAGAATCAGTCAGCCGACGCTCTGACAGTGGGAGACGAAGCACACCAAGACGGCGCGGTCGAGCGGCCATACCGCGCCAACCGTGCTTTGGTCGGCGATGTCGGGACGCATGTTCAAACGAGGTCCGCGATTCGGTATCAAACATGAAACTGCCGCTGTCCGATTCCGAAACACAGAATTCTCGACGGCCGGCACAGACCCGGCCGGCATCGTCTCCGGACGTCCTCCTTTCGCAGCATAACTGCCAAATGGACGGCCCGAACAGACGGCCATCGGCTTGACTTTCGCCTTTCAGGAGTGGACGGTGCGCGGCATCAGGCGTCCATGTCATAACATTACGTACCGGCGGTGACCGGTTTTTCAAAGGACTGACCCTATGGCGAAGGGCCGTGCGGCCGAACCAACGCAGAAGCGGGATACAGCCGAGCTTGATCGCCTGCGAGGGAGCGATGCAGAGGCGTGGCGGCGCTGGGGTCCGTACCTGAGCGAACGCCAATGGGGAACTGTACGAGAGGATTACAGCGCGAATGGCACGGTGTGGGATTACTTCCCGCACGACCACGCGCGGAGCCGCGCGTATCGCTGGGGTGAGGATGGCCTGGCCGGTTTCAGCGACGCGCAGCAGTATCTTTGCATCGGGCTTGCGCTCTGGAACGGGCACGATCCCATTCTGAAGGAGCGGTTGTTTGGGTTGACGAATCGGGAAGGAAACCACGGCGAAGATGTCAAGGAACAGTATTATTACCTTGACGCCACGCCGACCCATTCGTATCTGCGCATGCTTTATAAGTATCCGCACCGTGCTTTCCCCTATGCCGATCTGGTCGGCGAGAACCACAGACGAGGGAGGAGCGGTCCCGAGTACGAGCTGGTTGACACGGGCATCTTCTCTGAAGATCGGTACTTTGACGTCTTCGTCGAGTACGCCATGGCCGCACCGGACGAGCTGCTCATGCGCGTGAGCGTGCACAATCGTGGTCCCGATGATGCACACGTTGAGGTGCTTCCGCAGCTCTGGTTTCGCAACACGTGGTCCTGGAACGGCGAGGCCGATCCGCCAAGATTGCAGGCGTCGGGCAGTCAGGCAGTAGAACTGAATCACCCAGTCCTGGGGCAATACCACGCCAATTTCGACCAAGCCGACGAACTCCTATTCTGCGAGAACGATACAAACCCGCGCTTGTTTGGACTCAATGGCGACGGGCACTGGAAGGATGCGTTTCATGAGTATGTCGTCAAAGGGCGCGCCGACGCGGTGAATCCCCGGCGCGAAGGCACCAAGGTGGCAGGGCGGTTCCGTGTTCGCGTGCCGGCCGGGGAATCGCGGGAGGTTCGCGTAAGGCTCATCGCCGGGGATGAACCTGCCGGCTTCGCGGATTTCGACCGCATACTTGCTGTGCGCAAACGTGAGGCCGACGCGTTTTACGAGGGACTTCAGGCGGGCATCGCGGACGAAGACGCCAGGCGCGTTCAGCGTCAGGCTTTCGCAGGAATGATCTGGAGCAAGCAGACATTCCGATACGACGTGACGGAATGGCTGAATGGTGATTCGAAGCAGCCGGCTCCTCCGCTTCAGCGCCGCGAGGGTCGCAACGCGGACTGGCGGCACCTGAACAACGCCGAAGTTATCTCCATGCCGGACAAGTGGGAGTATCCCTGGTATGCAGCCTGGGACCTCGCGTTCCACTGTATTCCCCTGGCCATGATGGATGCGGCATTCGCAAAGCAGCAGCTCGACCTGCTGACCCGCGAATGGTACATGCACCCTAACGGACAACTGCCGGCCTACGAATGGGCCTTCGACGACGTGAACCCGCCGGTGCACGCTTGGGCGACGTGGCGCGTTTTCCAGATCGATCGAAAGCAGCACCGTACTTCCGGTGAACCGGCGTACGCGGGAGACCTCGCATTTCTTGAGCGTGTATTTCACAAACTGCTTCTTAACTTCACCTGGTGGGTGAATCGCAAGGATGTGACCGGACGGAACGTGTTTCAGGGCGGTTTCCTCGGATTGGACAACATCGGCGTGTTCGACCGAAGCCGTCCGCTCCCCACGGGAGGCTATCTCAACCAGTCCGATGGTACGGCCTGGATGGCCATGTACAGCTTGAACCTGCTGCGCATGTCCCTGGAGCTGGCGCGTCACAATCGCGTATACGAGGATATCGCCACCAAGTTCTTCGAGCATTTCCTGTATATTGCCGATGCGATGCTCGGCATCTGCAACGGCGGCCGCGGCCTCTGGGATTCCGAAGACGAATTCTATTACGATGAGTTGGACCTGCCCGACGGTCAGCGGTTCCCGGTGAAAATCCGCTCGATGGTCGGGCTGATCCCGCTCTTTGCCGTCGAGACGATCGAGCCGGAGATGCTCGAACAGCTACCGGAGTTCGCCAGGCGACTCGAATGGGTGTTGGAGCACCGACCGGAGCTGGCGAGCCTGGTGTCGCGCTGGCAGGAGCCCGGCCGCGGCGAACGACGGCTGCTTTCGCTGTTGCGGGGCAGCCGCATGAAGCGCCTCCTGAGACGCATGTTGGATGAGAGTGAGTTTCTCTCCGACTACGGCGTGCGGGCCCTCAGCAAGCATCACCTGGAGCATCCTTACACCTTCTGGTCGAACGGCAATCCGCTGGAGGTTCGCTATCAACCGGCCGAGTCGGATTCCGGCCTGTTCGGCGGGAACTCGAACTGGCGCGGACCGATCTGGTTTCCGGTCAACTACCTCATCATCGAATCGTTGCAGAAATTCCACCATTACTACGGCAACGACTTCAAGGTTGAATGTCCCACGGGCTCCGGAAAGTTCGGCACTTTGTTGGATGTCGCGGATGAGCTCAGCCGACGGCTGACGCGCATCTTCCTTCGCGATGAACACGGTCGCCGCGCGGTCTTCGGCGAGCAAGGCAAGTTGCAAGATGATCCGCATTTCCGCGATCACGTTTTGTTCTACGAATATTTCCATGGAGACAACGGCCGTGGCGTGGGAGCGTCGCATCAGACCGGTTGGACGGGCCTGGTCGCGAAGCTGCTGCAACCACGGGCTGCCGATGTGTAATGACACTCAGCGTCGGGAAAAAAAGGAAGGTTGCCTGATGAGTAGCAAAGCTGGCATGAGCAGCGCGATGATACGCGATCTGAAGACGAGCGAGTTGCCGGTTATCGAGATGCCGCGTTGCGAGGTGCGTCCTCTGCTGCGCGGCCAGACAGCGATTGTCACCGGGGCCAGTTCCGGGATCGGGCGCGGGATCGCGAAGGCGTTGTGCGCCGCCGGTGCAAACGTGGTGATCAACTACATAGGGAGCAAGGATGCTGCCGAGGAAGCTGTCCATGAAGCGACGCATTGCGGCTGCGATCACCGAGGTAACGCCATCGCCCGCCTGGCGGACGTTTCGGACGAGGCGGCTGTCGAAGCGATGTTCGATCACACCCTGAAGGAATTCGGACGCGTCGACATTCTCATCAACAATGCCGGACTTCAGCAGGACGCCGCGTTCGAGGAGATGACCCTCGCCCAATGGCGGAAGGTGATCGATGTCAACCTCACGGGACAGTTCCTGTGCGCGCGGCGCGCGGTAAAGGAATTCAAGCGGCGCGGGATAACACGGGACGTGTCGTGCTCCGCCGGCAAGATCATCTGCATCAGCAGCGTCCACGAAATGATTCCCTGGGCGGGACACGTTAACTACGCCGCCAGCAAAGGCGGCGTGATGCTGATGATGAAGAGCATTGCGCAGGAAGTCGCTCCCTGGCGGATTCGCGTCAATAGCATCTGTCCGGGCGCAATCCGCACGCCCATCAATCGATCGGCATGGGAAACGCCCGAAGCCTACGACGAACTCATGAAGCTGATTCCCTACAAGCGAATTGGAGAGCCGGAGGACATCGCGCGTTTCGCCGTGTGGCTCGCGTCGGACGAAGCCGACTACATCACCGGGGCCAGCCTGTTCGTGGATGGCGGGATGACGCTTTACCCAGGCTTCGAGGCGGGCGGGTAACGAAATCCCCTGGACGGGAAACCCCAATTGGGGTCTGAAATCTGGATCCGCAACATCCCATTCGTCACCCGAGGTCATACGGCGGGCCGGACGTACGCGATGGAGCGAATTTCAGTGCGGGCCAACACGCTTTTGGTCGCGTGAGGGTTACGAAGAGCCCTGAAGGCCCTCCCATGCTACGTGCGGGTGAATTCGTAAGGTGATTTCAGGAAGGCTCTTACGTTATTCGGGGCGACAGGATTCGAACCTGCGACCTCTTGACCCCCAGTCAAGCGCGCTAAACCGGACTGCGCCACGCCCCGCTTTCGATCATGACGACCTCATCCTAACCCCAAAGGCGGGCCCTCGCAATCCTATTCGTGAGTGAGCTGGCCCGGTTCGCGAGGGCGGCCGTGGGTCCGGGGGCCCTGGTCATCCATCGGATCGATCGTTGTGACCGACTTCAGATGCGTCCAACCGCCGGCCCACGCACGCAGCCCTTGGGATGACGCCGCGGCCCCGGCAGCGGTTGTTACTTTCCGGACTTCGGGAAATCCCTCACCCAGCGTCTTCCTCGCCGGCGTGTCCTCATGGGTTCGCATTGTTGCAAGGAAACTCGTTTCTCCGAACTTCGCCCGACCAATCCAAGCTGACCTTGAACACGTACATTCGAAATTGGATTCGTTGCTTTCCGGACCGCGTGAGGTCTTGGCGCCATTTAGTGAAACATCGCGTTCGTCGATAAAGCCCATGGAAGCATTCTGACTTTGGGCTTGATCATCAATGCGCCCAGACCAGCCGTTGACCATTCTCCTGGCCGAAGACGACGGAACGACCCGCCGGATCATCACCCAGTACCTGACGCATAGCCATTACGAGGTTCACTCGGCGAAAAACGGGTTGGACGCCCTGAAGATCATTCGGGAAGTCGGGCCGCCGCTGGTGCTCACCGACTGGATGATGCCCGAGATGGACGGCATCGAATTCTGCCGCAGGATTCGATCCGAAGAGGGCGTCGGCTTCACCTACGTGATATTCCTCACGGCCCTAAACGATCGTGCGAAACTCGTCGAGGCCTTCGAGGCCGGCGCCGACGATTACATCAGCAAGCCCATCGACGAGAGGGAACTCCTGGCGCGGATCGAGGCCGCGGAGCGGATCATCCGTCTCGAATGGGATTTCCAGCGGCAATGTGGTCAGCTCCACAAGTACAACGCCCAGATCGCCGTGTTGAACTCACAACTGGTTCGTACCAATCGCCAACTGAGCGACGCGCGGGAGCAGGCTCGCGCGGGGCAGGAAGCGGCTGAGTTCGCGAACCGAATGAAAACCGAGTTCCTCGCCAGTATCAGTCACGGGATCCGCACGCCGATGATGTCGATTCTCGGGTATGGCGAGGCCTTGCTGGGCGACGAGCTCAGTCCGTCCGAGCGAAGGCGCGCCCTGACGGCGGTTCGACGCAATGGCGAGCATCTCATGCAGATTGTGGATGATCTGCTTGACATTGCCCTGATCGAAGCCGGCAAGCTGCGACTCCAGCTAACCTCCGCCCGATTGAAGGACACCGTCGAAGAGATCGTTACGTTACTTACTCCCCGGGCATCGGCGGGGCGACTGCAACTTGACGTGCAGTATTCCGACGGCCTGCCCGAGACTTTCCTGACGGACGTGACCCGCCTCCGGCAGATTCTTCTCAACCTGATTCAGAACGCCATCAAGTTCACGATGACCGGGGGTGTTACGGTTCGCGTGGGCACAGAGCCGGCTGGGGATTCTCGAATACTTGTTCTCGAAGTCATCGACACCGGAATCGGAATTCCGCAAGATCAGCTTGCCCAGATATGCGAGGCCTTGGCCCGGACGGATGCCCCGTTTGTTCGACGCCGCGGCGGAGTCGGGTTGGGCCTCCGGATCAGTAAGCGCCTGGTGGAGCTTCTCGGGGGCGAGATCGCCGTCCAAAGCAAGAAGGGTGTCGGTACGACATTTCGAGTCTCACTGCCGTTGCAGGAGTCGCCACGAGCGGAAGCGCCGGCGCCTTCGACTGCAAGCAACGCGGCACGGTCCAAGCCGCGGTTCGTCAATCAAGATGACCGTCCCTGTCGCGTTCTGGTGGTGGACGACAGCCCCGATAACGCCGCGCTGGTTACACACTTGCTTCGTCGAGCCGGGGCGGATGTCGCGGTTGCGGAGAACGGCCGCGAATCGGTGACCGAAGCCCTCACGGCTGTCCAATGCGGACGGCCTTACGACGTCGTCCTGATGGACATGCAGATGCCGGTGATGGACGGCTACGAAGCCACCCGCGAACTTCGTCGCCGCGGATACGCCGGGCCGATCGTCGCGCTTACTGCCCATGCCATGGCGGAAGACCGTCAACACTGTCTCGAGGCCGGATGCGACGAATACCTGGCGAAGCCCGTCAGCCGCGGCGATCTGCTTGCTGCTGTGCAGGGGATGCTGTCGCGCCGTGCCGGGCGTTTCTCGCATCCCGACGTCGCTCCGCAGTTTGATCCTTCAATTCCGTGAGGCTGCGGCCTCCGGTCGTACGCTTTCCGTTCATACCCTCATGGCGATGGCCTTGCGGTGCAGACCGACGAGTCTGTCCGCCAGCCGGGTCGGTTCGGGCAATCGCATTCCCAGTCCGCATGACTGCACCACGTCCAGGGCGCAGCGCAAGTCGATGCGGTGCCCCACGCTGACGAACAGCGGTCGAACGCCGGTCCGGGTGCGCAGGACGGCACCGATCGTCTTTCCGTTTTCTTTCAACTCAGTCCAGGACCCGCGCTCCGGGCCCGGCTCCGCGAAGGTGCCGGCAAGTCGACTCTTGGCACATCCCACCGTGGGGTGATCGAGGACGACGCCGAGATGGCTCGCCAGACCGAAGCGCCGAGGATGGGCGAGACCCTGACCGTCGGCGATGAATACGTCCGGAGTCAAGCGCAGGCGTCGAATGACGACGAGCAATGCCGGTACTTCGCGGAACGAAAGCAGGCCGGGAACGTACGGAAAACTCACGGGCCGGGTGGCGACGTGACGCTCGATCACGCAGCGCTCCTGAAGATCCCATAGAACGACGCCGGCGACGCAGCTGCGACCATCCGTCGAAAACGCGAGGTCCGTTCCGGCCACGAACCGCCACGAGCGCAAACGTGACGCGCAATCGACACGCGAAGCAAATCGCCTTTGAATCTTCACGGCCTGGCGCGGCGTCACCGACCAGCGATGGGGCGAGCGGGCGATTTTCACACCCGAGGGATGTAACGGCTGGCGGAGAATCCCGCAACAGCCCGTCGCCGGCAGAGGGGGGCCGACGGACCTCGCCGCGATGTGCCGCGGGCGCTCAGGTTTCCGAACTGCCTGGGGAGCAGTATCGCACCACGGCTGTACCTGAATCGGAGTGCTAGCGCTTCGTCGCGCTGGCCAGCAGTGCGTTGCGGTCGCCCAGCGTGACCTGGACGGTCCGCTTCACATTGCGACGCAGGTAGGTGACCCGCACTTCGGTGCCGACGGGCGAGAAGCTGACCATGCGCACGAGGTGGTCGGCATTTTCCACCGGATCGCCGTCCACCTCCGTGACCACATCGCCAATCCGCAAGCCGGCCGCGTCAGCGGGGCCATCGGGCACGACGCCGGTGATTTCGGCGCCGGCGTACACGTGCTCGGGTGAGACGTCCGGGGAGATGACCTTGGCTTCCGTGGAACGGATTTCCACGCCAAGGTAACCGTACCGCATTTTTTCGCCGTTTTTCAGCGTGTGCAGAACATGGCGAATGTCGTCGTCGATCGGGATGGCGAAGCCTACGCCCTCGCTGACGCCGGAGCTGGTTTCAATCGCCACGATGACCCCGATCATTTCACCGTCAATGTTGAACAACGGGCCGCCGCTGTTGCCGGGGTTAATGGCCGAGCAGGATTCGATGAGGTTGCCATAGTACCGCGATTGCGAATCGCCCACGAGGCGGCGGGTCATGTCCCGGCCCAGTTGGCTGACGGTTCCGAACGACACGGACATCCGCCCATTTTCGTTGGCCAGTCCGAACGGATTTCCAACGGCGAAGGTCCACTGCCCGATCTTCACCTCGTCGAGGTCCCCGAGGCGCACCGGCGTCAGCCCTTCCGCGTCGATCTTCAAAACCGCCAGATCGCTTCGGGAATCGCCCTGCACGACACGACCTTCATATTGCAGTCCATTGTCGAGTATGACCGAAATGGTGTTGGATTCGTCGAGCACGTGCTGGTTCGTCCCGATGTAACCATCGGCGGAGAGCACGAATCCGCTCCCCTGGCTCACGGGAATCCGTACGCGCCGGCCGTTCACTTCGTCCGGATCCGGCACGAAGTAGGTCCGAATCGCCACCACGCTGGGGCGTACGTCCTTGGCGAGCTCGACAAATGAATCTTCAAGAACCTTGAGATCGGCGAGCTGATAGCGGGCGGGCAAACCCGGAGGATCCCCGGATGCCGGGACCGCCGTCCCAAAGCCCGCCCCGACCATGACCAACGCAACGATGAAGGCCCGTCGCATAAGGGTCCATGAACTATTCCGCATGTCCTCGGCTCCTCTTTCGCCCTCGCCCAGAAACTGCGTGCCCGAGTCGATCCATTATAGGCATCTTTCCGTGGAGTCCATGTATAAAGCTGCGTCGAATGCGGACGTAGGCCCCGACCCCCGGCACGCCCGATTACTGATGACTTGAAGTGTCAGGCGTCAGGTTGGTTCAATCGCATCATTCGCCGGCGATGACATTCCGGCATGCTTGGTATAATCAGGTGACCGGAGCGGGACGGAATGCGTCTCGTCGCCGCATCCGGCCGGCGGGGAGCGGTGAACGAAGATACGCTGGCCAAACTCGAATTCGCCCGCGTCCGCGAGTTGCTCGCGGAGCACTGCGGCACGTCGTTGGGCAAGCGCCTGGCCCGCTCGCTGACGCCCACGACCAACGACGCGCTCATCCAGGAGTGGTTCACACAAGTACGTGAACTGCGCGACCTGCTGCCGGACATCGGTTTCCCCCCCATGGGTGGCGTCCACGACGTCCGGGCGGAAGTTCGCGCCTCGGCATTTCCCACTCCGCTGGAAGCCGACGCCCTTGCCCGCATCGCCGAGACGCTGGCGGCAACGGCGCCCCTGAGTCGCTGGTTCGAATCGATCCGTGATCGAGCCGAAACGCTCGGCAAACTCGGCGAGCGAATCCACGACTTGAGCCCCATCGCCGAGGCCATCGGTGATGCCATTGACGGGCGCGGCCAGGTGCGAGACTACGCCAGCCCTCGACTCGCCTCGATCCGCGCCACGATTCACGACATCCGCGAGCGCATCAAGCATGTATTCGATCGCATTCTCCGGCAGTCCAGCATCACCCGCATGCTGCAATATTCCGGGGCGACGTTCCACGACGACCGCATGGTGTTGCCACTCAAGGCGGAGCATCGCGGGCGCGTCCGCGGAATCGTGCACCGCAGCTCCGACTCCGGCTCAACGCTCTTCGTGGAGCCCGAGGAGTCCGTCGAGCTGAACAATTCCATCATTCGCCTGCGCGACGAAGAGAGTAAGGAAATCACCCGTATCCTGCGTCTGCTCACCCAGCGCGTTCAGCTCAATGCCGAGGCCATTCTCACGACCCTGCGCACCTTGGCGGTACTCGACCTCCTGGCGGGCAAGTGCCGCTACGCTCGGAAATACCAGTGTGTCTGCCCCCGAATCGACGAGGCCGGTGTGCTCGACCTGCACGAGGCCCGGCACCCGCTGCTGCTCGACCTGTTCGAGCACGAGGCGTCATCCGGAGCTCCCGCGCGGGACGTTGTTCCTCTCGACCTTCGACTGGGCGACGACTTCGACGTGCTGGTCATTACGGGTCCCAACACCGGCGGCAAGACCGTCGCCCTCAAGACGGTCGGACTGATTGCCGCGATGGCCCAGTGCGGCATTCCCATTCCGTCGGGAGAAGGCTCCCGCCTGCCCGTCTACCGTGACGTTCACATCGACGTGGGCGACGAGCAGAGCTTGCAGCAGTCCCTGAGCACCTTCAGCTCGCATCTCTCGAATATCCTCAAAATCCTCGGCCGCAGCGACGAGCGGACGCTCGTGCTCATCGACGAACTCGGCGCGGGAACCGACCCCGATGAAGGTGCCGCGATGGGCCGTGCCATCCTTGACGAGCTTCTCAAGCTCAATGCCAAGACGATTGTCACCACGCATCTCTCGACACTTAAAGCCGTGGCGTTTACCACACCCCGCGTGGACAACGCCGCGGTCGAGTTCGATACGGAAACACTTCGACCCACGTATCGGCTCCGCATCGGCGAGCCGGGTAACAGCAACGCGCTCATTATTGCCCGGCGGCTGGGGATGCCCGGCCGCTTGATCCACGACGCGCGACGCTACCTGGACCATTCGACGCGGGCGCTCAACAAGGCCATCGCCGGAACGCTGGAATCAAAGCGCGAAGCGGAACGGGCGCGCAAAGCGGCACGCGAGGCGGAGCTCGACGCGCAGCGGCAACGGGAGGAGTTCGAGCGTCGGTCGAGGGAAATGCACGCGTCGCGCGAAGCCTTCGAGGGATGGACGCGCTGGCTCCGGGAGCTCGAACCGGGCGATGAGGTGTTCCTGCGATCCTTGAAGCGCGAGGGCAAACTTGTCCGCGTGCAGCTCCACCGTCAGACGGCGCTGGTCTCGGCCGGTGCGCTGGAGTTTGAAGTCAATCTGGATGAGCTGGATCGGCCGCAATAGGTGTAACCGGCCGCGGTAAACGCCATGGCGATTGATGGGGTTCGCCGCGCGGACGATTTGAACGAGCGCCGTCTCAACGAAGGCCGCAATCCAGAACTTGCATCGAATTGGTGTCCCTGGGCTTCGGCCTGCGCCGGAGTGACCGGCTGTCCGCCAGCCCACTACTGCGGTCCGGTGAGGTACTCCTCCACCGTTTCAAAGTCGACAAGATCGATCGCGCCGTCGCTTCCCTCATCAAAAATCCGGGCGCACTCGCCGGCAGCCGGAGCAAATCCCACCCAGTCCGATTCGCCGGTGTAGCAGTTCTGGAAACCGGCGACATCCGCCAGATCACGGTCGCCGTCGCCGTCCGCATCCCCGATCAGGCACCCGTCGCGGCAGGGCTGGGGAACACACTGTGGAATTCCCTGGGCCGCCAAACAGTCGTCAACCGGTATGTCGTTGAGGCAAACGTCTCCAAGGTTCGGAAAACAGCATCGTTGGCGGTCGGGGCACAAGCACGTGTCTGCCGGCGTTGTCGCCGGACACAGGTCGTAGCAATCCCACACGCCGTCCCCGTCGGTGTCCGGATTATTGTCACACGGGTCGATGATCCCGTTGTTGTCGCAGTCCGGCTGGCACTCGTCCGGAACCCAGTTCAGGTCGCAATCGTCACTCGTACCCACCGCCACGTCGCAGGCGTCGCGAATGGTGTTGCCGTTGCAGTCGAGGAAGGGTTCGCAATCGTCGGGAATGGCATTGCCGTCGCAGTCGGGATCGCATTCGTCCGGGACGGAGTTTCCATTGCAATCATTCCCGGAGAGCTCGCACTCGTCGGGAATCTCCGTCCCGTTGCAATCCTGGCTGCTGCCCAGGGCAAGGTCGCATTCGTCGAGTCGCAGGTTCAGGTTGCAGTCGCGGCCGATCAGCTCGCAAATGTCCGGAACGCCGTTCACGTCACAGTCGATGGAAGGGTCATTCGCGATGTCAATATCGTCGGGAATGCCGTTTTCATTGCAGTCCTGTTGGCACTCATCGGGGATGCCGTCCGGTGGGTTGTCCGTGCTGGTTCCAAGGGCGATGTCGCAGATATCGGGGACTCTGTTGTTGTTGCAGTCCGCATGCGTTCCGTCGCGCAAATCGCATACGTCGTTGACCCCGTTGCCGTCGCAATCGGTTTCGCAGTCATCCGGAACGAAATTCCCGTCGCAGTCATCCGCGCCGCCGCACGGCGCCGAACATCCGGGGTTGGCACAGCTTACTTCGCAGCGATCCTCGATCGTGTTGGTGTTACAGTCCACGAAATAGGACAGCGGTCCCAGTGTCTCGGCCGAGAGCTCCATCGGTGTGCCCGAGAGAAACAGTCCGATGGTCGCCGTCGCCGGCGCGGGGGGGGCGTTGCATTCGAACGTGAACGAATTCACGTTGCCCCAACGCAGGGCGTTGGCGTTGATGTTGGCCGCGGCCGTATCCGTGAACCACTCGACTTCGCTGCTGCCGACGTTGCTGGTCCAGTCCGTCGTGTCATACGGCTCGCCGCTGTGAAACACGGCGTCGTGGAAGGTCATGTTGCTCACCACGGCGTAGTCAGGCAGGGGTACGGCAAAACGCCGCGCCGCCCGGTCGGAGTTGAGATTCTGCAAGGCGTAAATGTAGCGCCATTGCCCGGGCGCGATCAGTACCGACTTGGCCGCGAGAATGAACAGGCCTTCGTTCGGAACCTCCACGTCTGTCTCGACCACGGTCGGATCGACGTCCTGCCAGGCGCGGACCGCCGGCTGCTGTCGTTGCGTCTGCCCGGTGGGGGAGACGAAGTATTTCCCGGCATTTTCAAGGACGAGTACTTCCCGGTAGGAAGCGTTGTTGAATTGATTTCCGGCCGCGGCGTCATCCGCCGCAATGTAATGTCCTTGCACGAAATACCGCGCCCCGGGATTGAGGCTGGGATTGAGGTCGGCCGCATGCACCTGGATACGCCGATCGACCAGCGACTGCGGCGGCTGGGTCTGCCAACCCGACCAGGGATACGTGAATTGCCCTGTGAAAGCGCTCACGCCCGACCGCGGGCTCATATTGCTTTGCACGCCGTTCATGTTGGCGCTGTACGGATCGGAGCAGCCGATGCCCAGTTGTGTTCCGTCGGTGGGATCATTGCACGGCCCGCAAAGGCTCCACGACACCGCGTAGAACCCGTGCTTTACCCAGCTCATCCCGATTTCCTCGAACTCGTTGTCGCGCAGGCGGTACATGTTCTGCACAATGACAGGGTGCTGGTTCGTTTGTGCGATCCAGTTCGCCCGCTCGTCACCGAGATTGCAGGCGTGCGTCCCGACGGCGTACGCGTGGATGTCGCCGACGTTGCCGTAGTATTGCACGGTCTGAAGGTCGGCCACGATGATGTCCGGTCCGACGCTACCCGCCAGAGGGCGACCTTCCGTGTCGGTGCCACCGCATGAGCCGCCCAGTGTGAACGCCGGCGCTTCATTGACCCGTTCGACATCGAGAATCAGGCGCATCGACCCAGCCGGACATCCGGCGTACGCCGGTTCGCCAAGCCGTGCCGCCCAGTCATCCGCAATGCGCATGCGTCCGGAGATGGTCAGAATCTTGTTGGCTTCGTTGAGCTGAGTGGTAACGCCATTCAGCTCGAATGCGCGAAGGTCGAATTTGCTTTCGTCCAGGGTACTCATCACCGTGAGCCGCCCCTGCCGGTCGATCCCCAATCCCAGGTTGCCGAGGACCTCCCGTCGACCGTCGCGCAAGAGCAACAACCCGCCATGGGAGAGCGTCTGCCCGACGATGGGTTGCAGATCGTCGCCGTGACGGGTCAGCCGCCAAGCGCCTTCCGACAAAACGGGGAACGTAAATGTCCCCTTTTCCGAGTCGCTGGCGATCGCGCCGTTGGCCGCGAAACGAAGCGCGGGCTCAGATTGGCCGACGTTATCGAAATCCAACTGAAGCGTTCCGCCGGTTACCCGGACGGTGATGGATTCCTGAGATACGGAGGGGCTCTTGGCGGTGCGAGGGGCGGAGGACCGCTCCTCGGCCGCGCTGACCGGCGCGGGCGTCGATGACGCCGATGAGAGATCGGCGGGCGGCTGGGACTGAACCGAAACTCGCAACAGGATGGCCAGGAGGGGGACCAAGGCCAGCCCGGCCCCGCCCAGGATGATTCGGCGCAACATGGATTTTCCCCCCGAGGCGGACGCCTGCTCGTTTGGCCTCGCCCGCCGTGTGCTTCCCCCCGAATGGATGGACCGGTCGCGCCGCACAATAGGCTATCGGCACCGGCGGAGCATGCGGCAAGGCCTGCGTCCGGACACCCCTGATTGTATTGCTCGGATAGGTCCGGGAAAACCTCGATCCGGACCGATGGTTGCATATCGCTTGCAGGGCCTATAATAGGACCCCCAAGCGCCGCAACGGGACATGTCCGTCCGCCGTTACGGCGTTGGAATTCGGCGGCGTAGCTCAGATGGTTAGAGCGTGGGATTCATAACCCCAAGGTCCCCGGTTCGACCCCGGGCGCCGCTAAATATATTCCCAGAAGAGACTTACGCGGTTCGCGGGTCCTTTGGGCCGCGCGAGCCGTTCCAGTTCACCTTGGCTGCCGCAGCGACCCAACTCGCAGTGGATCAGCCAGCCCCACCAGCCAATCTGCAAACGAGCCTGCCGACGCCGGATCTTTACGCGTCACGCGGTCAATCGTCGCACCTTCGTTGAGAATCTTGATTTCTCGCGTCGCTCGTTCCAGGTCAAAGTCCGTTGCGCCGAGCAGGTCGGTCTTGGAGATCACCACGCGGTCGGCCACCTGGAACAGGTGAGGATACTTCGCCGGCTTGTCGTCACCTTCCGTTACGCTCAACACGGAAACGCGGGCTTGCTCCCCGAGATCGAAGTTGGCGGGGCAAACGGGGTTCCCCACATTCTCGATGAGCACCACATCCAGCTCGCCGAGCGGCAGCCGTCTCAATCCTTGCTCGACGAGTGTGGCGGTCAGATGACACCCGCCCTCCGTCAGGATCTGCACGACGGGCACGCCGCAGGCCGCGATGCGCTCCGCGTCGCGTGTTGTCGCGATGTCTCCTTCGATGACGCCGGCGCGAACCTGCCGACGAAGCAACGGCAGAACACACTCCAGCAGCGCCGTCTTCCCGCAGCCGTCACCGCCCATGATGTTCACGGCGACAGTGCCGTGCTCGGCGAGCAGCGCCCGGTTGTTCTCCGCGGCCCGATCATTGAGCGCGAACACGCTCTTGCGCACAACCTCAATCATCCGGCACCTCGAGTTCGATCGCACACAGCTCCAGCTCGTCTCCGCCGCTCAGCGCCACGTCGCTGCTTCCGCAGGCAGGGCACTCAAACGCCCAGGTATCCAGGCGGCGCGTTTCGCCGCAACTCCGGCAGGACAGATTCATCCCCACGGTTTCCACCTCCAGTGCGGCATCCGAGGCCGGCGTCCCTTCCCGCGCGATCTCGAAGGCGTCCCGGAGCATGTCCGGTATCACCTGTCGGGCCACCCCAACGCGGCAGCGCAGTTTCACGATTCGTGTCGACCCGCGGGACTCCGCCTCACCTCGGGCGGCCTCGAGCAGCGCTACGGCAATGGACAGTTCATGCATGATGCTGCGCCCAATTATCCCGACGGTAGGGCATGCGGTACGCGTGTCGCATGACATACGGCTCGCATACCTTCACCATTTAGACGCGAGTCGCCAAGCACCACCCTCGCTTGCACGGCAGGCTCTGCGCTCCTCGGACGATTCCTCGAAGCCCGACCCACTCAGCAGATGCGCGGCAACTCTTCGCCGTACGGTCGTTGTACCACGCGCCGTCCCCCGCCCGCCGTAATCAGCTCGACCAGTGCCGGCTGCGTGTCTGCGAGCCTTCCTATGCGCGCCGCGTCCTTCCCATGAGCGTGCCCGCGCAGCAATTTAAGGCAGCGTTCCGCATCCTCTGCGGCAACCACGATCACGACTTTCCCTTCGTTCGCCACGGATAGCAGGTCGAAACCCAGCATTTCCGCGGCCGCCAGCGTCGCCGGTCTGCGCGGCAGCAAGTGTTCCTCGATCTCCACACTCAGCCCAGACTGCTCCGTAATATCTACGAGTACCCCCGCAAGCCCGCCCCGTGTGGCATCGCGCATGAAGCGGATTTTCACGCCGGCGTCGAGCAGCACGGCGATCATCCCATTCAGCGGCGCCGCATCGGAAACGACGGGCGTTTCAAACTCCAGATCGTTGCGCGCCGACATCACCGCGATGCCGTGGTCGCCGATCGTGCCGTTGACCAGGATGGCATCACCTGCCGCGATTCGCTTCGGGTCCGTGTTTGCACCTGAATGTATCGATCCCACGCCGGCGGTATTGAGATAGAGTCCGTCCCCCCGGCCGCGCTCGATGACCTTCGTATCGCCCGTGACCACCGAAACACCAGCTTCATCCGCCGCCGCGGCCACCGACGCCAGCACGCGGTCGAAGACACTCAGTTCCAGTCCTTCCTCGACGATAATCCCGAGACTCAGTGCCACGGGTGTGGCGCCCATGACCGCAAGATCGTTACACGTGCCGCAGACGGCGAGCCGGCCGATGTCCCCGCCGGGAAAGAACAGCGGCTGGACGACGTATGAATCCGTCGTGAACACGACAGGTCCTCCGGACCAGTCGAGCACGGCGCTGTCCAGCAGGGTATTGAGGCGCGGGTTGCCCAGCGCGGCCACGATGTGCTCGCGGATGAGCCGTCCCATCATCTCCCCACCGCCACCATGCGCTCGGACAATTCGCTCCGTATCCGTCGATGTCATTCTCGCGACACTCACAGTCTTCTTTTTCCTATTTCCTATTTCCTATTGCCTATTGCCTTTCCTTCCCTTCGTCGCTCCGTGGCGTTCGTATTTGTACCACGCGCTGCACGTGCCTTCGCTGCTGACCATGCATGGCCCGAAGGGCGTCAGCGGTGTGCAATCGGCTCCGAACAACGCACACTGATCCGGCGTAGTCCGTCCCGTGATGACCTCGCCGCATCGACAAGCGGGGTGATCTTCATCCTCCCCCGGCACGATTTCGAATCGGGTTAGCGCATCGAATCGTGCGTACTTCGGCCGCAGGGCCAATCCGCTGTCGGGAATGCTTCCCAGCGCCCGCCAGACGGTATCCACCGGCTCGAAGACTTCATCGAGCAGCGTGCAGGCCACGCGGTTACCCTCGTCCGTTACGACTGCCGAATAGACGTTTTCCAGCCGCGCTTCGCCGTCGGCCGCCTGTCGCGCGAGCGCAATCAATCCCGCAAGAATATTCGCCGGCTCGAACCCCGCCACGACACAGGGCATGTTGAACCGCTTGACGACGGGCCGATACGCCTGCGCCCCGATCACCACGCTCACGTGCCCTGGGCAGAGGAACCCGTCCAGACGCACGTCTTCGCTCGCCAGCAGCGCAACCATCGCGGGTACGACCAGCTTGTGCGCCGGCAGAATCGAGAAATTGGTGACACCATCGCGGCACGCATCCAACACGGCCACCGCCGTTGCCGGAGCGGTCGTCTCGAACCCCACCGCGATGAACACCACCTCGCGATCCGGATTGCGCCGCGCGAGCTCCAGCGCCGAGCGCGTCGATTGCACCACGCGGACATCCGCCCCGAGCCCGCGCTGCTTTTCCAGGCTGCCCGAGCGTCCCGGCACGCGAATCATGTCGCCGTACGTTGCAATGACGACGCCCTCTTGCCGGCTCAACTCGATCGCCGCGTCGATGTGCCGCTGGGCGGTGACGCACACCGGACACCCCGGCCCGCTGACCAGCCCCACCGACGCCGGGAGCATCGCCCGCAGTCCGTGACGAAAGATCGATACCGTGTGCGTGCCGCAGACCTCCATGAACACCACGCGGTGGCGCAATCGGTCCGCTTCGCAATTCAGCGTCGCCGCGAGCTGCTCCACTTGCCTGTTCACGCGGATTCTCCCGCGTCTTCCGCCGCCTCATTCGCCAGCGCCGCCTCGCGCAAGTAATCCCATGTCTCCCGCGCGGCCGACTCCTCCATCGTGGAGATCGCAAAACCCGCATGGACCAGGACCCACGTTCCTGGAATCGCCTCCGGCGTCAGCGCCGTACAGACCCGCACCCGATTGCCCTGCAAATCGACCACGGCGCGGTCGTCCTCGATCTCCAGAATTTGGGCAGGAACGGCCAGGCACATGGCGCGGACTCCGGCGGAGGGGTCATCTGGGCAAACGATACCGCCCGAAGAACAGCAATTCGCGTACCACGTCGCACGGCGCCCGCCCCTTTCCGGTTGGATGTTTGCGCCGGTAGTGCGACAGACCCTTCGCCGCGCCACACGCCTACTCAACCTCTCCATGTGCCGGTAACATGCGCGCCCGTGCGGAATCCCGCTGGAGATGAGACGGAAAACGCATTGCAGATCGGTGCGCGGCTTGATTGAACTTCCCGATCGCCGCGCCGCCCGATTTTGAAAGGCAGGCTCGAATTGACTTCCGACCGTCCGCCGCCCGACGTGCTCTCCCTGATCGTTTGCGACCAGATCATCACCGATCGCCTGACCGGCAAGCACTCGCTCATCGGCATGTTCAGCAACATCCACGCCTGGCGGTTCCCGGCCGCGCACCCGGCGCTGTGCGTCTTTGCCACCTTGACCGAAGGCTACGGCAAGACCGAGTTGACCATCCGCATCGTGGACAGCAACGAGAGCCGTCCCGCGATCGTCGAGGGCCGCGGCGCCGTGGACTTCCGCGACCCCCGGGCCATCGCCAACCTCGTGCTCCAGTTCCACGGCTTGACCTTCCCAGAGCCGGGCGAATACCGCGTGCAGCTTTTTTCCCAGGCGGCGTTGCTCCGAGAAGCTCGTCTGAATCTGGTGAAAGTGCCTCCGCCGCAGATGCGCCAGGGCGGCCAGCAGCCGCCGACCCCCGCCCCGGAGGCGTAGGTGTAGGGTGCGCCTCCTGACGCACCGAACTTGGGCTTGTAGGGCACTGCGGTTCGCATGCCTTTATCATTGGCCACGATGTAGCGTCCACCGTGCGGACCGTGGAAGGCGACCACCGCGCGGGTGCATCTTCTGAGCCGCAGGCTTCAGCCTGCGCGACCGTGCAGGAGCGAGATCGACTCGGCGCAATCAAGGATGGACTAATGCCCGCAACATCATTCCTTCGCAAAGGGATGCGAATAATCGTAGCCACATTTCTGACTATCCCGACAACCGTTATTCTATTGCAGATTATTGAGTCAGTTTATGATGAGGAATCAAGATTCTCGTACACATTGTGGACCGGATCGACCGGCCTTTCTGTCGAAACCTATCTCAGACCGAGTTCCTGCTGGATCACGTTGGAGAAAACCCAGGATACGGAATACCAGAAGATCGACAAACTTCCGTCCAGATTCTGGGGCTACGAAGGATTTGGCTTTGCATTGTCCCACGATGAAACGTATGAGTACCTGAGTATCTCGGGCGTCTATCGAGTTACAGAGTACGGCGTACGAGTTCCTGTTTTCCTCCTCGTGCTCGTCTTGGGTCTCTACCCCTACCTCGTCCTCGTTCATCGCCCCCTCCGCCGCGCCCGTCGTCGCCGCTACGGCCTGTGCGAACACTGTAACCACGACCTCCACGGCAGCACCCTCCCCGTCTGTCCAGAGTGCGGCGAGCGCGTGCCCGAATCCGGCGTTCGCATCCTGAACACCCTTCTCGAAGAACAACGCAAAACAAATGACCTGCTCGGCCGCTTGGCGGCACAGACACCCGCAGCAAAGCGTAACCAATCCGTAACCGACCAAACTTCCTCAACTTCCGGAGATCATCCATGACAATGCGAGACGTTCTTACTATTGGCACGATCGCATTTCTGCTCACTTGTTCCATTGAAATCGCCGCCGACGATCACCCCAACCTTAGTCCCATTCGTCCCGTCTCCACCTACTCCATCGTCGCCCGCGACATGGAGACCGGCGAACTCGGCGTGGCCGTGCAGTCGCACTGGTTCTCCGTCGGCAGCGTGGTTCCCTGGGCCGAGGCCGGCGTCGGCGCCGTCGCCACGCAATCGCTCGTCGACCCCGCCTACGGGCCGCTCGGCTTGGACCTGATGCGCCTGGGTCGAACCGCACCCGACGCGCTCAAATCCGTCCTCGCCGGTGACGCCGGACGCGAGGTTCGGCAAGTGGCCATGATCGACGCGCGGGGCAATGTCGCGGCGCACACCGGTTCGAAGTGCATCGCCGCGGCGGGCCACGTCGTCGACGAGAAATTCCAGTTTTCCGTGCAGGCCAACCTCATGGCCAGGGATACCGTCTGGCCCGCGATGGCCGCCGCCTTCCGCAGCGCCAAGGGTGATCTCGCCGAGCGCATGCTCGCCGCCCTCGACGCCGCGGAGAAGGAGGGGGGCGACATCCGCGGCAGGCAGTCGGCCGCGCTGCTCGTCGTCGCCGCCCAGTCCACCGGCAAGCCGTGGATCGATCGCCAATTCGACATCCGCGTCGAGGATCACCCGCAACCGCTCGTCGAACTCCGCCGGCTCGTGGGCATTCAGCGGGCGTATCATCACATGAACGCGGGCGACCTGGCCGTCGAGCACAACGACTTTGAACTCGCCCAGCGTGAATACGCCGCGGCCGAGAAGCTCGCTCCGCAGATCGTGGAGATTCCCTTCTGGAAAGCCGTCTCATTGGCCAGCGCCGACCGCGTGGACGAGGCTCTGCCCATTTTCCGCGAGGTCTTTCAGCGCGAACCCGTCTGGGCCGATCTGGTTCCGCGACTGGTCGAAGCGGGCCTTTTGCCCAATAAACCCGACTTGATCAACAGGATTCTCGCACAGAAAAAGTAAACATCGTTAAACGGTGGACTGGCAGGGCAAGCGCTTCGTACGTCGTCATTCCGGCGAAAGCCGGAATCCAGACGTGGCCGGGCTGCTCCCGCCGCCTGGGTGACTTGCCGATGCACCGCATTCATCATGGCGGGCGCACATCACTGTCGTTGACCGTGCCGTGTCTCTTCCTATTGCCTGTTGCCCGTTGCCTGTCGCCTTCTTAGCGGCATGGTCATGCACCTCGGGCCGCCGAGGCCGCGGACCAACTCCGAACTTGCAATCGGGAGGCAACGCACGCCGGCTTTTTCCAGAGCCTGCGCCGTGCGCTCGTTGCGGTCGTAGGTAATGACCGTCCGCGGCGCGATGGCCAATACGTTGGCCCCGTCGGTGCGCTGTTCGCGAGCGGCGAAATGCTTGTCGCCCCCGGCCGTGTCTACGACGGTGACGTTGCCGTCGAACTCATCGCCGAGGATGTCAGTCAGTGAGCGCTCTTCGGGGATTCGGCGGACCCCGAACGTGCCCGGATCGTCGCTTGGTTCGTAGCGGTGGATGTAAGAAATCTGCCCGACGACCTCTGAAAACCACACCGTCAGACCGCGATCGACAATGGTGAACACCGTGTCGAGGTGCATGAAAGCCCGCTCGGTGGGGATGGGGATCTCGTACACGCGCTTGATCTTTCCGTGTCGGAAGCAATTGCCCGCGAGGATTTCGATGGTCTCGCTGCGGGTGCGCTCGCTGTCGCCGATCAGCACGGCATCCGACGACAGGATAATGACATCGCCACCCTCGATGGTGTACGGCCGATCCTCCATCGGTTCGTCCGTTCCGCCGTAGGTGATGGTGTTGCCGCGGAATTCGTCGTGGTTCTCCAGAACGGCGCGGACGAGTTGCGTCTCGCGGACCCGCGCCGCGTAGTGCATTTTCGAACAGATGGCGGCGTCGCGGACGACGACCGCCGGGTCGCGGCTGAAGTAGGCGTTGGGAATCGGCGGGAGGAGAAAATCGTCGGGCGATTGCCGCGCCCCGATCCGCCGGCCCGTCGCGGCGCGATATTCCTCCGACGTCAGCCCCGCAAACATGATCTGTGTGAGCGCGTCGACATCCCAGTACTTCAAAGCCGCCAGATCGTCGGCGATCGCGGGGACGCCTTCCGAACGGCAGACGTCCTCGACCAGCGTCGCGCGCTGCTCCTCGCCGGCCAGCAATTCCGCAAGAAGGTTCTCCAGATAGACAACTTCGATGCCCTGGTCGCGCATGAGCTGGACGAAGGCGTCGTGTTCCTCCTGCAACCGTCGCAGGTAGGGGATGTCCTCGAAGAGGAATCGCTTCATGTTGTCGTGGCTGAGGCGGTCGATTTCCGCACCCGGCCGATGGACGAGAACCGCCTCCAGCGGATCGTATTCGTTGTCGATTTGCAGGCGCACGGGAACCTCGATTCGGCGGATGATGCGAGTGTGCCCAGAGCGGGCGCAAATTCCCGGCTCGGGCGACCGCGATCGTAGCGCCGCCGGCAAACGTGTCAAGCTGGGGCATTGCGATCCTCCGTGCGTTTCCTGGAGCGGCGTCTCCCCCGGCGGGAGGCGGGAGGGATGACGGGGAGATTCCCCGCATCAGGATCATGCCGCGTGGTGCGCGACCGGCGCCGTCGGGACCGGCCTCGCCGCTGATCGAGCGTCGATTCTTCTTCGTAGATTTCGGCGGTGGCGGCACGCCTGGGAGAGGGCGTCGGCGTGCTTTCGGTGCATTTCAGTGCCCGGCGAAGTACGTCCTCGCGGCGGCCGCGGACCATTTTCAGGAGGCACTCCTCCAAAAGCAGAGGGATCTCGCCGCCGGTATGGGAAAGGATGGCGTGGACGAACGAAGCCCGCTCGTGCTCCTTCAGGCGGTCGTAGATTGCGCCCGATTCCCTGGCGAAGCGCCGTCCAAGCAGTGCTTCCACGTCTTCGTCAATCGTGGTGCGGACGCCATCGGGGCTGCTGCGGGCCGTGCTCCACAGGGCGAGAAAGGCAGGATCGTTGCCAAGCACGCTCTCGGCCGCCAGCAGGATCTGCCGCTCGCACTGCGCCACGCGACCGTAGGAGGAATCCGTCATACGGGCGATCTCTCGCAGGGGGCAGCGCGATTCTTCGTCGGGAATCAAGAGTCGTTCCTCGACGATGGCGTCCAGAAGGGCGGCGCGGCCGGGCCGGGAGGAGGCGGCGCCGATGAGCCGGTCCGCCGACTGTCTCACGGCTCGCGCGTAGCATTCGTAGATACGGTCCCCGAGTGTTTCGGCTTCGGCTAATGGTTCATGCCTGTCGGGCCGGGCGGCAAGCTGATCGCGCAACGCCGCGGTCAATGGGCCGACTCGAACGTGCGTGTCGTCGCGATCAAGAGGAGACTGCGGTTCAAGGGATTCTCCCGAAGCGTCCGGAAATCCGCAGATGGGTTCACTGCCGTTCATGGCTTGCCGCCTGAGACAGATAGCGGCCCGATGGACCGCCTGATGAATCCGGGCGAGGGCGTAGGGAGCAAAGCCCACGCCGCAAGCCGGGTCGTACTGCCGGGCGGCACGAATCAGCCCGAACGAACCTTCCTGAAAAAGGTCTTCCAGATCGTTTCGCCGTCGCTTGGGGATGGCGGCCGCGATGCGACGCAGGTGCAGGCCGACGAGTCCGAGGTTCTCCCGAACGAGGGCGGCCTGCGACACGGTCAACGGAGCGGACGATTCCCGCCTGCGGTTCGCTGCGGACATGGATCGCTCCGCACATCGGGGCGTTGTGCGGCGTCGCCACCCGACGCCACATAACCTAACATATACCGAACTCTTCCTCGGGTCAAGTCGGGGAATTGTCGTTTGCACCGGGTTTTCTACTACCTCCGGCCGTCGGGGAGGTTACGTGCGGGTTTTTTTCCGTTGCCGGCTTCGCCCTCTGGTCGCCTGCGGTCTTTGAGGGACATGGATTCCGATTCCTTCCTTCCTGATTCTCGGACTTTCGGAGTCTGTATTCCGGGCTTCATTGGCGGTGTTCCCGCTAGCTTTGTGGCGCCCCGGATCGGTAGAATGAGGGTAGCCGGGACCGGCATCGGGCACGGGGATTCTCCGGATTTCGATGAGCAGAGGGCAATTCTGATCGGGGACTGAGATTCTGGTTCGCGTTTCGGGGGAGCGTGCGCGCTGTCCATCGCCGCACGGATCGGGCGGATCATCGGGGCTTGCATGAGCCCGGATCGCCGCGTCCCTACCATCCGCCAAGAACCGCAAGAATCGAAGGCCGGTGTGCGCCTGTCGGCGCGAAATGGAGAGAGAAAAACGTGAGGCCAGTGCTTCAGTTTCCATTCGTGATTTGTGTCTGGCTGTTGATGGCCGCAGGCGGCGGAGGAACTGCATTTGCGGACTCACCGGACGGCGACGGAGATGGCATTCCGGACATCGAGGACGTTTGTCCGCATACGATCTTCGGCGTTTCCGTGGATGCCAACGGTTGTCCGCCGGCGGCGCCCGGAGACTTTGATCGCGACGGCGACGTCGACGCGAACGACTGGGCCCTCATGGAACCCTGCGTGTCCGGTCCGGGAGTCATATCCGATCCTTCGCCGACCTGTGGCGATGCTGATTTTGATCTTGATGCGGATGTGGACCTGAGCGACGTAGTGGCGTTTGGGGAATGTTTCAGCGGCGCGGGTGTGCCGTCCGACCCCGACTGCGTGGCAACAGTCGTTGAAGTCTCCGACGGTTGCCTGCGCATCGTGGGAACGGATGCGGGCGCGTCCCTTGTGGTTGGATTGGATCCTGTCGATTCGACGCTGCTGACCGTGAATGTTGACGGGACCGGGCCGTCGGAATTCGCGGTCGCACTGAGCGAAATCGCCTGCATTCAGATTTGGGCTCGCAGGGGAAACGACGTGATTCTCATGGATGAATCGAACGGCGCGTTTACCAATGCGGTGTCGGTCATGATCGATGCGGGGGACGGTGACGACGAGGTGCATGGAGGAATCGGACCGGAATTGATCATCGGCGGTGGGGGCGATGATTTCGTCGACGGGGGACCGGGCGCGGATGTAGCGATGCTCGGCGCGGGGGACGACACCTTCCGTTGGGAGCCGGGCGACGGCAGTGACGTCGTCGAAGGGCAGGGCGACAGCGATACGCTCGATTTCAACGGCAGTGGGGCGAGCGAGAATGTCTTGCTCTCAGCCAACGGCTCGCGAGTAAGGTTATTCCGCGACGTAGCCAACGTCACCATGGACTGCAATCAGATTGAACAAGTTAAGTTCCATGCGCTCGGCGGTGCCGACATCATAACCGTCCAGAACCTGGCGGGAACGGGTGTCAACGTGGTCCATCTCGACCTTGCCGGAACCATCAACGGCAGCTCGGGAGACGGCGCGGCCGACATTATTACCGTGGTCGGCACGACCGGCGCGGATGCCATCCATGTCATCGGTAACGGCGGCGTCGCGGAGTTGTCGGGCTTGGCCGCGCTGGTTCGTGTTGCCAACGGCGAGGTAGGCAATGACGTGCTCGCCTATTCCGGTGCAGGGGGGGACTCCATGCAATTCGACGGTTCGAGCGGCGACGATTCGTTCGACGTTTTTGCGCCTGGCCTTGTGGGAGCACTGCGCGTGACGATGTCGACCTTCACGACTCCCGTGGAGATGATTGCTGTTACGGGAGTGACGTTGAACGGTATGGAAGGTGCGGACATGTTTTTCAGTTCCGGCAATATTGCCGGGACGGGCATTCCATTGGTCTATGACGGCGGGGATGGAGACGACGAGATCAACGGCGGTAACGGTGCGGACCTGTTGATCGGGGGCGACGGCAATGATCTCATCGACGGGAACCAGGGCGCTGACCTGGCGCTGATGGGCGCGGACGACGACACTTTTCAGTGGGATCCGGGCGATGGAAATGACGTCGTCGAGGGGCAGGAAGGGAACAATACGCTGGACTTCCGGGCCAGCAACGCCTCTGAGATCATAGATCTCTCCGCCAACGGCGGGCGCCTTCGCCTCACCCGCAACGTGGGAAATATCGTCATGGACTGCAACGACATTCAGCAGGTGGTCCTGCGCATGCTCGGCGGATCGGACACGGTTACGGTGAACGATCTCGCCGGCACGGACGTGCTCGGGGTAGCCGTCGACCTGGCGGCATCTCTCGGCGGTGTCACGCCCGACGGCGCGGCTGACACGGTGATTGTCAACGCCACGGGCGGAAACGATACCGTTGTTATCACCGGTTCGTCGGGGATTGCGAGCGCGACCGGCCTGGCGAGCAGCCTGACCGTCGCCCATGCGGACCCGTCCCTCGATCGGCTCATCCTCAACCTGCTGGCGGGCGATGACGTGTGCGACGCGTCAGGCCTCGTATCCGGAGTGATCCAACTCACGATCGACGGCGGGGACAACGACGACGTGCTCACCGGTAGCGCCGGGAATGACACGATCCTGGGCGGCAACGGTGACGATGTGCTCATCGGCGGGCCGGGTACCGACGTGCTCGACGGCGGGCCGGGAAGCAACATCATCATTCAGTGACGGGTTGTTTCGCCAAGTCGAATCCGTCCGATTGCCTTGCCCTTTCTCTATGAAAGCGCCCTAGCCGGGCGCTCTGTTCTCCCGAAGTACACTTTGGCGGTGATGAGCAGGACGAGGGCGAGGACGGCCAGGCCCCATTCGGAAGCGGCGGGGATGAACGCGGCCGCGCAGGGGTCGGGGACGTCGTCGCAGGATTGGCCGAGATGCCAGGTGCAGAAGGGACAATCGCAGTCGGCGCCGGCGGTCTCGGTGCAGGTGCCCTCGGTGGCGTTGCAGCAGGCTCCGGTCGGGGGCTCGCAAGTGATTTCGCTGCAGTGGGCGCCGAGGGTGAACGTGCGGGTGGAACCGCACGCGGCGGCGCTCGTCTCCGTGCAGACGCCGGACATCTCATCGCAGCAGGCTCCGAGCGTCGGGGTCGGGCAAGCGGGCATGCTCGGAGATTCGCAGGCGATCTCAGCGAAGAACGTGCCGTCGCAGTCCTGCTCGGCCGCGACGTTGGCGCAGTCGCCGAAGGCGTCGCAGCAGGCGTTGCAGAGGGCGTCGGGGATGGGCGTGTGCACTGGCGTTCCGCGGCCATCGTCGCGATGAGACCCCAACGGCGTGATCGAGCACGTGTCCTCTGTGCAGAGGTTGCCGTCGTCAGCACTGGCAACCTGTCCGGTATAGGGGTCGCAGCATTCGGCGGTGGTGTCGAAGTTGACGGTGCTGGTGCAAACCCCGCAAAAGGTGGGAGTCGTGGTACACCGGTCGATGGTACATGCATCGCCGTCGTCGCAACTCGCGCTGTTTAAGCAGCACTCGCATGCATCCGCGAATCCGTCACCGTGGGAGTCCGAGCAATCATACCCAGCGCGGAAAGATTGGGGGGGAACGCAAGTGGCGGCGGTGGCGTTTTCTGTGCAGGAGTTGTTTGAAAAGTCGCAGCAAGCTCCCGTCGGAATCCTGATGACCCCCGGCGTGACATTGGCGAAAGAGCCGGTGGCGGGGCCGAGAGGGATGTCGAAAACGTCTTGATCGGCCATGTAGGTATTCAGCGGGTCCCGAACGAAATCGATCGCGTAGATTCCCGCGGCCGCGATGGGAACGCGAATGATGGCGATGCCCATGACTTCGTTCGTTCCGGTAAAGGGCACGCCGCCCATTTGCGACACTACGATGAATTCGTAATTGGGTATCAAGTAGGCGACGGCGTAGAGCGTGTCTTCCTCCGGAGCCAGGATGTATCGCGGGTTTACGACGCAGTCGCCGTCGCCCAGAGGATCGCCGTCGCACACGGGTTGGCCGCTGGGCGGCGTTCCCGGCGAGGGGCAGCCGTAACGCATGCTGACCTCGCAATACTCGTCGGGCACGAACGCACCCTCGGTTTGCGTGCCCGACCCGGTGCCGGCGATGCCCTGGTTCTTCCAGGCGAGGGGCGCGCCGACGCCGGAGCTGAATCCGGTGGTGGCGTCGATCGTGCAACCGGCCGTGCCGAGGAGCAGGCCGGGCTCGCCGCCCCAATGGCCGCGAATCTCGAACATCACGTCGACCCCGCCGCCGGGGATGGTGATCTCGTTGCCGGCGATGACCGTGCCCGAAGGATTTCCTCCGACCACGCCGATGGGCACGAGGCTGAAGCCGCCGGCACGCTGGGCGACGGCGTTTGGGGTCGTGGCGAGAAGAAGGACCAGCGCGGAGAATCCGAGCAACGTGCGATTTGACCGGGACATGTCTGCTCCCTCCCGATTTATGGGGTCGGTAAGACAAGTTCGAGATGCACGCAATGGGCATCATACCATGGCCGGGGATTCGGCCGAAGCTAATTCCGCGCATGATTGAAACTTGGGAGGGGGAAGGGACCTTCCGGTGGGCGAATCGGGGCCGAAAGGCCGATCAGGCAAGCATGCCGACACAGCTTGATAGACCGGCCGGGCTTCACTTGTCGCAGGGCGACTGCAGCAAGATAAATTGAAAGCCATCTGCCCGAGGGATTTCCCTACTTTCCCAGTCGATTGAGCAGTGCCTTGAGAAAGCCCTTGGCCAATGGTGGAGGTACGGAGCCGTATTCAGGCGGCATTTCGTCGAGGGTGAGACCTTCCACATATTCGCGGGCGCGTTTGCCGGCTTTGGTGAGTCGGCGGACGGCGGCTTCGGCCTCTTCCAGGTTGGACTCGTGCATGGCCAGGACGAACTTCTCGACTTCGTCGCCGAGATCGATGACCTCGCCCGGTTTCTGCGTGGGGCGCGTGCGGGAGGGCGGCTCGCCGGCGCCGACGTTCTGCCCCTCGGCGGCCTTGTCGAGCAGCGCGGCGTAGCGGGCGGATTCGCGGCGGAGTTCCTCTTCGCGACGTTCTTCTTCCTCATCGAAGGGCGCGAGGCCGATCTCTTCTTCCTCGTCCACGGCCGGCGGCAAGGGAATGTAGACGCTGGTGGCGCAGTAGGGACACTTGCCGTGCTTGCCTCCGGCGTTTTCGGGAGCGCGAATCTGCTTTCCGCACTGGGGACAGGTGAGGTCAATACTCATCGTGATCGTCTCCCACTTCGGCGGTTTCATGCGCCGGCTTTGTCCGGTGCCCCGGTGCTTCCCCGCGCGAGGTCCTTGCGCGGAAGAGGAGGCGGATAGGCACCTCTCCAAAAGGTACCTGTTCCCGGAATCGGTTCAAGAGGAAGCGTTCGTAGTCCTGCGTGACCCGCGAGGGATCGTTGACGAAGAGAACGATGGTCGGAGGCCGTGTGGCCACCTGCGTGGCGTAGTAGAAGCGTGGGGGCTTGCGGCCGCGCTTGGACTTCGGCGTGTTTGCGGAGAGCGCCTCGCTCAACATCTGGTTCAGGCGGCCGGTGCTGACACGGTCGTCGGCCTGCTTGAGGAGTTCGGTTGCCAGATCGAGCGTGGACTGAATGTTTCTGCCGTGCAACGCGGACGTGAAGGACACGGGGGCGTGATCGAGCTCGGGCATGACCTCGGCGAGGTAGTCGCCGTAATCACCTGTCTGGGCCTTGCCCCGGGCCAGATCCCACTTGTTGACCACGAGAATGCACGGTTTGTACTGTTCGGAGATGAGCTGCGACAGCCGCTTGTCGACCCGGCCGACGGGTTCCGTGGAATCGATCAGAAAGAGGATGACATCAGCCCGGCCGATGGCCTGGACGGCGCGGTCGTACGCGTAGTACTCGATGTCGTCGAGCTTGCTCTTCTTACGCACGCCGGCCGTGTCGATGGCGACGATGGTCCGGCCGTCGCGTTCGAATCGTACGTCCACGCTGTCGCGGGTGGTGCCGGGCTTCTCGCTGACGATGACCCGCGGCTCGCCGGCGAGCGCATTGAGGAAGCTGCTCTTGCCGGCGTTGCGCTTTCCGACAAGGGCGACCTTCATGACCGGATCGGGTGGGGTCTGCTGGGCGTGCTCGCGAACGCGGGCAAGGACGCGCTCGGCCAGTTCTCGTCGTCCGAGACCGTTCATGGCGCTGACGGGAATGGGCTCGCCGAGTCCGAGGCGGATGAACTCGCCGGTCAGGGCCTCCATGTGGGGTTCATCGACCTTGTTGGCCACGAGCATGACCCGGTCGGTGCGGTCGCGGAGCAGGGCGGCGGTCTCGCGGTCGAGGGGGTTGAGTCCCTCGCGGGCGTCAACGACCAGCAGAATCAGGTCGGCCTGTTGAATGGCGTATTGAATCTGGCGCTCGACGTGTTCTTCCAGATCGTCGCGATCGACGATACCGTGTCCGCCGGTGTCCACGAGTTCGAAGAACAGTCCATCGTACTCGCAAAGCGTGGATACCCGGTCGCGGGTCACGCCGGGGGTAGCCTCGACGATGCTGATGCGCTCTCGGGCGAGGGCGTTGAAGAGGCTGCTCTTGCCGACGTTGGGTCGGCCGACGATGGCGACGATGGGCAGGGGCATGATGATTCCGTGAAATTCCGCCGGGCTGCGAATTCCGCTGGCGCCGCGGCTGTCCTATTCTAGGCGGACGGGGGGGCGATCACCAGAAACCCTTCCAGGGGCAGAGGGTGGCACGGGGCTTGCCGGTCGTGGTGAGAACCTGGGTTTGGAGGTACAGCCCGTGGCAGAGGATTTCGCATGAAGACCATCATCGAGCCGTTTCGGATCAAGGTTGTCGAGCCCATCCGCATGACCACGACGGAGCACCGCGAGGAGGTGCTCCAGTCCGCGGGCATGAACGTGTTCATGATCCGGGCCGAGGACGTACTCATCGATCTGCTCACCGACAGCGGAACGGGCGCGATGAGCAGCGAGCAATGGGCGGGCATCATGCGCGGTGACGAATCGTACGCCGGTGCGACCAGCTTCTACCGTTTTTACGATCGGCTCAGCTCCGTGACGGGTTTTGAGCACATCCTGCCGACGCACCAGGGCCGGGCCAGCGAGCGGATCCTGTTCGAGGTGGTCGGCGGTCCCGGAAAGGTCGTCCCAAACAACAGCCACTTCGACACGACCCGGGCCAACATCGAGCACTCCGGCGCCGAGGCCGTGGATCTCGTCATTGACGAAGGGCACGACCCCAAGGCACGCCATCCGTTCAAGGGCAACATGGACCTCGGAAAATTGGAGCGCCTGTTCGGCGAGATCGGCCCGGAGCGCATCCCCCTGGTCATGCTGACGGTGACGAACAACAGCGGCGGCGGTCAGCCGGTGAGCCTGGAGAACATCCGTGCCGTCCGGGCGGTATGTAATCGGTTCAGGAAGCCGCTGTTTCTGGATGCCTGCCGCTTCGCAGAAAACGCCTACCTGATCAAGCAGCGCGAGCCGGGGCAGGGCGATCGCCCCGTGGGGGACATCGCCCGGGAGATGTTCGACCATTCCGACGGAGCGACCATCAGCGCCAAGAAGGACGGCCTGGTGAACATCGGCGGCGTGCTGCTCTTCCGCGACGAGGAGATGGCCCGCGCGGCGCGGAATCTTCTGATTCTCACGGAGGGCTTTCCGACCTACGGCGGACTGGCCGGGCGCGATCTGGAAGCCATGGCCCAGGGCTTTGAAGAGGTGTTGCACGAAGATTATCTGCAATACCGCCTGCGCAGCGTGGAATACCTGGGAGAGAAGCTGTTGGCGGGCGGCGTACAGATCGTCGAGCCGCCGGGCGGACATGCCATCTACATCGATGCCAAGGCCTTCTGCCCGCACATCCCGCCGAACCGCTTTCCCGCGCAGGCCGTGGTTTGCGCCCTGTACCGTCACGCCGGAATCCGGGCCGTGGAGATCGGCAGCCTGATGTTCGGTGGGCATGGGCACGCACCCGATATGGAACTGGTCCGTCTGGCCGTGCCGCGGCGCGTGTACACGCAGAGCCACATCGACTACGTGATCGAGGCGATCTTGGAAGTATTCGAGAAACGCGGTACACTACGCCCTCTGGAAATCGTCGAAGAACCGCCTCAACTTCGTCACTTCACGGCACGTCTGCGCGAGTTGTAGGCGGTTTCCGCTGTTCCGTACAAGGTTACCATGCCGTGAGTACTCTCTTCCGCGTGGAGTCGGCTCAGGATCGTCGGGCGTTATTGCAGATTGCCCGCGCCACGGTCGAAGTGGAGTTGGGGCTTCGCGCCGCGACAAACATTCCGCAGTGTCAGATCGCCGGCACCTATGGGGGTGCCTTCGTGACACTCTGGGTGGGGCGTCGCCTTCGGGGATGCATAGGCAGCTTTGCACAAACCGACGATATTGTCGAGTCCGTTCGCGAAGTTACCCGGTCATCGCTCTCTGATCCGCGTTTTGTCTTTCACCCCATCACATCAGTCGATCTTCCCAAGCTGAATATCGAGATTTCCGTCCTCTCCGACCTGGCGCCAACAGGCGATCCGCTTTCACTGGTGGTGGGGGAGCATGGTATCGTGGTTCGTCGCGGGAGCCGCTCAGGCTGCTTCCTGCCCAAGGTGGCGACGGATCACGGCTGGTCGGCGGAGGAGTTTCTCAGCCAGTGCTGTGCGTCCAAGGCGGGGCTCTCGGCCGACGCGTGGCGCGATCCGGCAACGCAGGTTCTGCTGTTTACGGCAGATGTGTTCTCGGAAGAGTTGCCGGGTGGTTCGGCGAAAGCTCCGCGCGTGTAACCTTCGTCACCCGACACGTGCGGAATCAAGCACGCCGGGGCCGGTCTCGTTCACGCCGCCAGCAGATCACGCTTAAACCATGGGTGACCGGCCGTCGCGGTTGAAAATGCGTAGCCGGCAACCGCCAGAACGATCAAGAAGGCGACCAGCGGACCCGTTGCGTACCAGGCGGACAGATCGAGATATTGGGCGATTTGCATGAGGTTGCCAAAGAAATACATACCGGCTGCGGCGAGGAGCCCGTATCGAATCAGGGCAATGCCGATGAGCACCGCATGAATTGCCTCCATCGCCACATTTATGCGAAAAGTCCATCCGTCGCCTGTGGACCAATCATGCAGCACGAGTGGCGTAATCCAGATAACGACCCCGACAAATACGGCTGCCCATCGATTTCTGGTCAGGACGCGGAGTCCAAAGAGGACAAAAAGTGTGGCCAGCGCCTCGGCAAGAAAAAATGGATATACGAACTGGGAAAGCAGGTCTCGTGCCGCCATTTGTGTTGGCGGCGTCCACCAAGACGCGGGCGTTGGCGGCGGGCCACCCGCGAGGCGTATAAGCCCCGGCTGGACGAGCCGATGCGTCACCATGACCAGCCCTTCCAACACACCGGCGACCAGAATCGCTCTCCCTACCAGCGGATCGCGCCAGCGTCCGGCGAATAGGCGCCCCCACGCAATGAGCATCTGCGGCCAATGCCGCCGCACGTATGGCTCGAGGGCGATGTACAACAGCCACACAACAGCGGCAAGAAACAACGCAATCGCTATCACTTCGATAATCCGACCTATTTCTTCAAAGCCGGCCACGTGCGCTGTGCGGAGCATGTTTGCCAGAAAAGCAAAGATCAGCATTACCGTGAACACCCGGTTTGCCCCAGTGCGATCGCCTCTGCGGAGCCTGAGATTGTGCCGGGCAAGGAGAAGACTGCCCAAAAGGATCGAGCCAAGTACGGCCAAGAAGAACCAATTGGCAGCGTTGCCACGCGGCGATTGCATCGAATCTGATGGCATCTGCCATGGGTGCGTGGAGGATGGATCAATCACGAGGAACCAAACCGGTTTGCCACGGTACGAACCGGTTTCGATTCGTACTTGGGAATCCGGTTGATCGGGATAGGTGCCAGTCCATGCGAAACGCTGGTCGCAGTAACGGGTAGGTGTCCACTGTGGGAAAGTGGGAGAAAGAAGTTGCCCGTCGAAACCCGCTTCTTCAAAGAGTGTCGACCAGTCGAGATCTACAGGGGCGACCGGATTCTGCTCCTCCTCCACTTGTGGTGGGTTGATCACGAGCCTCAATAACCGGCCTGTGTGATCCACCCAGACGGTAGCCATGCCCGAAATGTTAGAAGGCGGATCCTCCACAGTGATCGGTCCGGCCGTGGCCAGAGGAACCAGCGCGATTGGACTCTGCCGATACCAGAATTCGAGGGCGGACGGACGCTGATTCGAAAGGCGGTCCCAGCGATTTGCAGAGGCGTCGTTTTTCTCGATGTACCTGAGATAGGTCGACGCCACCTCAAACCCGACCGCGCTGCTTTCCGCCGGCGCCATGAGCCCGACGCTGGCCAAGATTTCTTTGGCCCGATCGGCGAGGACTTCCGGCGGCTTTTCGGGATGGATCCGTCGGAGCAGCGTGTCACTGCCCATGACGAGGGCGATCAGGGATGCCAAGATGGTCAGCAGGCACGCTCCCGCCATCAGCGGGTGCATCGTACCCTCGCCTCCGGCGTTGGCGACCATTTCCGGAGACGGGGTCTCACCTGCTTCCAGCGCAGCGGCCAGGGGGTCTCCCCCCGGTAGTGCAGCGGCCACGGCCAAAGCGGACGACGGCCGCGCCGTCGGTAGCGGCTCCAGGCATCGCTGAATGACGCGCTCCACGGCAGGGTCGAGGCTGTCTGACTGCTGCGACAGACTGGTGGGTAGGGAGCTGCGCGAGCGACTGACCTCTTCGCGTGTTGCGCCATCGAACAAGCGCTCGCCGGTGAAGACCTCGTAGAGAACGAGGCCGAGCGAGTAGATGTCGCTCTTGACCGAAACGCCCTGGCCGGAAAGCTGCTCGGGTGACATGTACGCCGGTGTTCCCGCCTGAATCTCCCGCCCACTGAACTCCGCGACGAACCCAGCCAAGCCGAAATCGGTGATGCGGACGCGTCCCTGCTTGTCGATCATTACGTTATGCGGCTTGAGATCGCGGTGCAGGATTCCCTTGTCATGCGCCGCGGCGAGTCCGGCGCAGAGTTGTCGGGCGATCTGAATGGCTCGTTCGGGAGAGGGCCGGCCAACGCGACGCAGAAGGATCGCAAGGTCCTCCCCATCAACGTACTCCATGCTCAGAAAAGTCTGCCCGTCGGCCTCGGCGATGTCGTAAATTCGGCAGACGTTGGGGTGCGACACTTCGCGTGCGACGCGGACTTCATGATGGAATCGCTCCAGCCGTCGACGATCCCTGGATAGCGCCTCGGGCAGAAACTTCAACGCGACCGGCTGGCGCAATTTGAGATCGTCGGCTCGATATACTTCGCCCATGCCGCCCTTGCCGAGAAGACCGACAATGCGATAGCGTTCGGCCAGGATGGTGCCGGGTGTGAATCGGGCATCGTCAATGGACACGCTGGAGGAGTCGAATTGGTCGATCGGGACCTGGGGCGATTGAACAGTTTCCGTCACACTGGGACCGGAATGTTCCACGGATTCGGGGCGCACAGAACCGCCGCAGGAGGAGCAATAGCGCGCTCCTTCCTCGACGTTCTTTCCGCAATGGTGACACTCCGGCATCGCCGGGCATCCTAGCGAACGGCCCGAGATGTGACCAGCCGTTCGTATACGACCGCGTCCCTGCCGGTACAATGGGCGCATCGCATGAAGCAACGGATGCGGCCGTTCAGGTCGGATCCAGCGGGGCGAGTGGCGGAATGGCAGACGCTGGGGATTTAAAATCCCCTGCCGCGAAAGCGGCGTGCGGGTTCGAGTCCCGCCTCGCCTATCTCCTTGGGGACCGCTTGCAGGCAGGGATGATCGGCGTCGGGAAGCGCGGCCTTGGACAATCCGTGCGCGGTTTGGGAATCAATGACGGGATGGGCATCTTCCGGCCTGTAACGGATGAGTAGGAATCTTCGCGCATGAAAACGCCCGGCGGCGATTCACGCTCACCGGGCCTTTTACCACCCCCAAGGGGACTCGAACCCCTGTCTTCAGGATGAGAACCTGATATCCTGGGCCACTAGACGATGGGGGCCTCTTACCCTGTGTTGAATCCGCACGGCACGTGCCGTCTGTCAACGCTGCCGCTATTATTACCGTCAGGGATGCGGTTTCGTCAACACGCGCAATCGGCCAGCCGTGGCAAGCATTGAGTCGCTGGGGGATCGAGGGCAACACCCCGGTCCGCTGGTGGGCAGTCGAAGCAACCATGTTCCAGCATCTCGAAAACTCGTCAGCCGGTCGATTTCCGGACCATTTCGAACTGGTCAGCCAGTACGCCCCCCGAGGCGACCAGCCCCGGGCGATCCAGCGCCTGACAGAGGCGTTCCAAGGCGGCGCAAAGCGGCAATGTCTCCTCGGTGTTACGGGGTCGGGCAAGACCTTCACCATGGCGAACCTGATCGCGGTGCTGAATCGGCCCACGCTGGTCATCTCCCACAACAAGACCCTCGCCGCGCAGCTCTATGAGGAATTCCGGGAGCTCTTTCCGAGAAACGCCGTCGAGTACTTCGTCAGCTATTACGATTACTACCAGCCCGAGGCTTACATTCCCCAGCGCGACATCTACATCGAGAAGGATGCCTCGCGCAATGATGATCTCGACCGCCTGCGATTGAGTACGACCAGCTCTCTGGCTGCACGGCGGGACGCGGTCGTCGTGGCCAGTGTGTCGTGCATTTTCGGCCTGGGCTCACCTGAGGACTACAAGGCCAGCGTCATCGTCCTGGCGCTCGGTGAGACGATTGACCGGGACGATCTTCTCCGCCGCTTTGTCGATCTCCAGTACGAGCGCAACGACCTCGACTTCAAGCGAGGGACCTTCCGCGTTCGGGGAGACGTGGTCGAGGTTCACCCCGCTTACGAGCAGATGGCTTATCGAATCGAGCTCTTCGGCGATGAAATCGAGAAACTGGAGATGCTCAACCCGCTGACGGGCGAGTCCCTCGGCCGGCTCGACAAAGTCTTCCTTTACCCCGCCGTGCACTACGTTCTACCGGCCGAGCGGATCGAGCAGGCGTGTCAGACCATTCTTGAAGAACTCGACCAGCGGGTGAAGGAATTCCGCCGTCTCGGAAAACTGCTCGAGGCCCAGCGCCTGCTCGCCCGCACCAAGTACGACGTCGAGCTGCTCCGCGAGGTCGGCTTCTGCTCCGGCATCGAGAACTACTCGCGACATCTCAACGGCACGGCGCCCGGAGCCAAGCCGTACACGCTTGTCGACTATTTTCCTGAGGACTACTTGCTGATCGTCGACGAGTCGCACGTGACCATTCCGCAGATCGGCGCCATGTATAACGGCGACCGGGCACGGAAGCAGACCCTCGTCGACCACGGGTTCCGCCTGCCGAGTTGCCTGGACAACCGCCCCATGCGCTTCGAGGAGTTCGAGGGCATGTGGAATCAGGTCCTATTCGTCAGTGCCACGCCCGGCCCGTATGAGCTGAAGACCTGCGCCGGGGAGGTGGTCGAGCAGGTGATTCGGCCCACGGGCCTGGTCGATCCGCCAATCGAGGTCGCGCCCGCGCGGGGTCAGGTACCCGATCTGCTCCAGCGCATCGGCCAGCGCGTGGCCGTCAACGAGCGCGTCCTCGTCACTACGCTCACCAAGCGGCTCGCGGAGGACCTCTCCGGCTACGTCACCAATGAGGGCTTCCGCTGCAAATACCTCCACGCCGACATCGACACGCTCGAGCGAGTATCCATCCTCAAGGAGCTGCGCGAAGGGAAATTCGACGTCCTTGTCGGCGTGAATCTCCTGCGTGAAGGGCTGGACCTACCCGAAGTCTCCCTTGTGGCCATTCTCGACGCGGACAAGGAGGGCTTCCTCCGCAGCGAGACGTCGCTCATCCAGATGATCGGGCGGACGGCGCGCAACGTGAACGCCCAGGTTGTACTCTATGCCGACACGGTCACCGGCTCGATGCAGCGGGCCATCGACGAAACCAATCGCCGCCGCGCTATCCAGCTCGATTACAACGAGAAGCACGGGATAACGCCGGAGACCATCGCCAAGGCCATTCGCAGCAGCCTGGAGACCTTGGTCCGCGCCCATAAAGTTGCGGCCGACGCCATCCGCGCTTCCGAAGACGAAATGGATCGCACCGAACTGGTTGCGATGCTGGAGCGAGAAATGCTCGAAGCGGCCGAGTCCCTGGAGTTCGAGCGCGCCGCCCGCCTCCGCGACCGCATCAAGGATCTCAAGGGACTGCCGGACTTGGTGGTATCCGGCGCCGCGAAGTCCTCCAAGCGAAAACCCCCCAAATCCGGCAAGCGGTCCGAGGCGTAATTGGCCGCGGACTTCGCGCTCTTCGAGTAGGATGACTACGCGTTGATCGCCCTCGGAAATTAACGGGAATATTTTCGGCATGCCGCGCATTAATCTTGCAGAATCCGCGTACATCGGCGCGCCGGTGCCGAGTGCGGGCTTCGCATTTTGCTCAATTGAAACGAAAGCCCGACGCGGTCTCCAGTAACTGAATAAGCGATTCCATTGACTGGCGCGTGCCGGCCGTGTGGGCGGTGCGCGCATGTTCACCGTCCCGAAAAAGGAGAATGACGATGAGGAAGATGACCAGGCTGGGGATACTGGGCGTGGTGGCTCTTGCGGCCGTCGCCTTTATGGGATCCACCGCAACCATGGGCTGGGACGAGGGCGGCGGTTTCTTCCCGCTTCCGCCGCAGCCGGACGGCGCCTGCGTGTTCGCAGATAATTCGTGCCAGGTGATCCCGGGAACATTCTGCCGGCTGGCGGGCGGGGAGTTCCTTGGCCCCGGCACCACCTGCCCCTGATTCACCGCTTTCATGTTCTGCGATGCCCGTCCGCCTGCGCCTGTCGTTTCCGGGATTCAAGTCAAACCGGCAGCCGCGGGCGGCGGGCTTCTGTCTATGACTCCCGTGTCCGATCCACCTGGGAAAACGCTGCCAAACGCGGGCCATTCTCGTCCAGCCAGCGCATCTTCCGACGCACCATCTGCAGCACGCGATATCCCGTCCAGCGACCCACCGATCCTGTCTGCTGAATGGGTGCCACGCACTCGGCAAGTAACGCCTCGGCCATCAGCGCAGGGATCACGCGCCGTTCCTCGTCTGTGATCGGCAGAAGCGACTCGTATCCCCGCAGGAAGGCATGGTAGCGCGGCTCATCAACTTCCGCCGGCCAGTCAACCGGATCATGCCCCGAGAGTATGGAAAACTGCAGCACTCCGTTGGCCACGTCGATGATCCGCTGCGAATGGCGCACGGAATCGTAGTCGATCACGGCAACCACACGCGACTTGCGAAACAGGAGGTTTCCCGGATGCCAGTCACCGTGAATAATCTGTGCGGAATAGTCTCGCAGCCCGACTGAATTGGCGGCTTCCGCGGCTTCGTTGTAGAGATTGAGCAGCTCCTCCAGCAGACGTACGAGGTCGGATTGTTCCCCCGTGAAACTGTCGTGCGCGCTGAGCGTCGACTCGATGCCCACAAGGCTCGTACGCACACCGGGGGCGTCGTGATAGTCGCCGGTAGGGGGCGTGACGCGCGGTGGAACCACGAAGTCGGACAGCGCCGCGTGGAATCGGCCCAGCACGGCACCGGCATCGGTCGCCTCCGCTTCCGTTTCCTGGTAGGGATGCCCCGGTACGTATTCGAACAACTCATGAACTTGTTCACGGAACTGGACGGCCGTGCTGCCGTCCCGCGTGGAAACCAGTCGAGCCACGGGAAATCCTGCGCCATCCAGGTGGATTTGCACGCGATGCGAGAATCGCACGCGATCGGTGCGCGCCTTGGAGGCCGCGCGACGTTTCAGCAGGAATTTCCCCCGTTCCGCGACGATGCCCAGCTTGGGGCTGCGGCGCGATCCGCGCTGGAATTCGGTCAGCGATTCGATCACACCGAGATCGTAATGGCTGAGGACCACAGCCAGTTCCTCGGCGTCGAAGGTCGCTCGTCCGCTTCCCGACAAAGCTCGTGCTCCTGCTGCGATTTCTGGACACGACGCTGACCGAGGTTACGATCTTATCGGCTTGGTTCTGCCGGTCAAAGGCGGTGGTGCCGGATGATCCTCAAGAAGGGGGGTAGATGTTATGGACCGCAAGCAAGCCTGGGACATCCTCAACGAGTATACGGAAAACCCGGCGCTGATCCGCCACGCCCTCTGTGTGGAGGCGGCCATGCGTCATTACGCTCGGAAACTCGGCGAAGATGAAGAATCGTGGGCGATCGCCGGCCTGCTCCACGACTTCGACTACGAACGCTGGCCGGACCCCGCCGATCACACCCGCGAGGGCAGCCGCATTCTCCGCGAGGCAGGCTGCGATGAGGAGATCATCACCGCAATCTGCTCCCACGTTCCCTGGAATACCGAGGCCTACCCTCGCGATCGCAACATCCGCAAGGCCCTGTTCGCCGTGGACGAACTTTGCGGATTCATTTACGCCGCCGCCTTGGTTCGGCCGGAGCGCCTGAGGGGAATGTCCGCGTCGAGCATCACCAAAAAGATGAAGCAGAAGGCCTTCGCTGCCGCCGTCTCCCGCGAAGACATCACCGCCGGCGCAGAGCTGTTGGGAATCCCCTTGGCTGAGCACATCGAAAACTGCATCGCGGCGATTCAGACCATTGAGGATGAGCTGGAACTGACCCCGCCGTCGGCGTGACCCGATTTCGGCACGTTATCGTTGGGATTACTGCGGGTGTGAGTTCGTGGGGCGAGGGCAGGGTCTGGGGCCTCCGCAGAGAGCCTCTACCGCGATCGGTATTTCGCTGTGGTCGCGGCGGGCAATTCGCGAAGTGGAGTCGGTTCCTGTGGTGTGCCTTCTTCTCCCAGCGATAACTGCCACATCCCCACGTTTATCCACCTGCCCAGCTTGAAGCCCACTCGTTCAAACGCGCCGACAAACCGGAATCCCAGGCTTTCATGCAGTGCAACGCTCGCGTCATTGGGTAACGCGATTCCAGCCACGACGCGCTGAAATCCCTGGGTGTGAAGCAAGTCGAACAGGGATGCATAGATCCGCCGCCCGATGCCTTGGCGGTGGCAGTCCGGCCGCACATACAAAGCGCTTTCCGCGCACCAGCGATACGCCGGACGCGATCGAAACGTCGTCGCGTAGGCGTAGGCGATGATCTCGCCGTTTCGCTCGGCGACCAGCCAGGGATACGTTCGCATAACCTCGCCGATGCGGCGACAGAATTCCTGCACCGCGGGCGGTTCAAGTTCGAACGACGTGTGCGTGTTGATGACGATCGGCGCGTAGATGCCGAGCATGTCCTCGGCGTCGTCGCCGGTGGCCAGGCGGATGCGCATCTCGCGGGGGATCACGTGGCCAGCGCCGGACGCGGGGCCGCCCTCGTTGCCGGGATGTATGCGGCGATGTCGGCCTCCTTCTCCTCGCCGAAGCGAACCAGGCGAGCGCTGTTGAAGATCACCACGGCCGTTGCGAAGGTGTGCGCCACCGCCGCAAGAATCGGCGTCAGCAGGCCCCAGACGGCAAAGACCATCGTCACGATGATGAACAGCACGCCGAAGATGATGTTCTGATACACCGCCGCGGTGGCCGCTCGCGAGAGGCGAATCAGGAAGGGCAGACGGCTGAGGTCGTTGTTCATGAGCGCAACCGACGCGGAGTTGATGGCTACGTCGCTGCCCGCCGCCCCCATGGCGATTCCCAGGTCGCTTGCCGCCAGCATGGGCGCGTCATTGACGCCGTCGCCCACGACGGCCACCCGGTGCCCGCGTCGACGAAGTTCGTCGACCAGCTTCAACTTCTCTTCGGGCAGCACTTCCGCCTGGACCTCCGTGCAGCCCATTTCCGCACCCACGCGCTTGGCTACCGACCACTTGTCTCCGGTAACCATCGAGACATTGTGCACGCGCAACTGGCGGAGCTCGTCGATCGCCGCCCTGGCCTCGGAGCGCGTCCGATCCTCCAGCCCCACCCAGCCGAGTGCTTGGCCGTTACGGGCAACGTAAAGCAGGCTGACACCTTCCGGCTCGGCATACTCCGCCTCGCTGGTCCAGTTCATGTCCACGCCCTGGGCTTCCAGCCAGTTACGCCGGCCGACCACGACCGTGTCCCCGTTCAGCAACGCCGAAACGCCTCGGCCCGCGGTCTCGTTGAAGGACTCCGGCGACGTCAGGTTGACCCGGGCGCGCTTTGCGACCTGCAACAGCGCCACCGCCGTGGGATGCTTGCTCATCTGCTCCGCAGACGCCGCCGCCTGAAGCAGATCGGCGCCGTCCACGCTCGGCGCCGGGCGAAGCTGAGTGACCGAGAGTTCGCCCGTGGTCAGGGTGCCCGTCTTGTCAAAGATGACGGCCGTGAGCGATCGGGCATATTCCAGATGGACCACGTTCTTGATCAGAATGCCCAACCGGGCAGCGCAGCTGAGCGCCGCCACCATGGCCGTCGGCGTTGCCAGCACCAGGGCGCATGGGCAGGCGATGATCAGCATGGTGATGGCCTTGTTTACGCCAACCGTCTTGTCCTCGGAGAAAAACAGCACGACGCCGGCGATCATCAGAATCGTCGGCGTGTACCATGCCGCGTACTTGTCGATCAGCCGCATGATGGGAATGCGGGTGTGCTCGGCGCCCAGAATCAGGTCCTGCACGCGCCCCAGGGTCGTGTCCTTGCCGGCGCGGGTCACGCGGATGTCCAGTGCCCCGGTAACGTTGCTCGTTCCACTGAACACCTCGTCGCCGACACCCTTGTCTGCCGGAAGGGACTCGCCGGTGATGTTGGCTTGATTGACCGCCGATTCTCCCTGCACCACCTGCCCGTCGGCCGGAATGTTGTCGCCTGGCCGGACGCGGATGATGTCGCCGGTCGATAGTTTGCTCGCTGCTACAACTTCCTCCGATCCATCCTCCTTGATCCGATGAGCCCGGTCGGGCGTGAGCCGCAGTAGCGATTCAATTGCCGCGCGCGCCCCAAGAGCGGTGCGCGTTTCGATCAGGTTTGAAATCACCATGAAGAAGGCGATGATTCCCGCCTCCTGGTATTCCCCGAGCGCGATCGCCGCCACGACGGCCAGCGCGACCAGTTCCTCCATGTGCGTGTGGCCTTCCATCAGGCCCTTGATGGCGTGCCAGATCAGCGGCGCGCCCAATAGCAGGGCGCCGAGAAGGGCCAGAATTTCAGCGTAAGTCGTCGACGGAGCTCCGTCTGGACCGATCTGGAGGTCGCTCTGAAAAAGCAGGCGGGCTACCGAAGGGAACTCGATAACGAACGAGCTGGCAACCAGCATCCCGCCCAGGAGGGTGGCAATAAGCAGCGTACTGGCTTTGATCGTTTCCGACTCGATATCGTGGAGATGAGCGTGTCCCATGAAGGAATCCCTGATGGCAGGGGGCGAACCCCGCGTCGACGCAACCCTGAATCGTGACGGTGGCAAGCCGCCCCCGCCGGAGCGGCTCCCGCGCATGGAGGGCCCGCTCGTCCACTGAGACTTGGATCATACGTCTTCGGGAGGGCCTTGGTTCGATTCAGCGGGGCAGTTCCCGGTTCGGCCCGAAGTTGTTGCCGTAGATGATGTACACGTCGCCGGCATTCCGGCGCCGCCCGGTATCCGCGTCCGTGGCGTCGGGACCCTGGGGGAAGTTCAGATCGATGAAGTCGGCCTGGGGGTTGCCGATGCCGATATCGCCGAACCCGTCGTTGTTGATGTCTCCCAGTGCCCGGACGCTCCGCGGGGCGGCCTCATTGGGACGTCCCTTCAGGTAGGGGCTGATGAAGACGATTCCGGGCAGCTCCGGCGTCCCGACCTGCGAGAGATTCCAGACCTTGTTCTCCAGGTGTGGGCCGCCGAAGATCAAGTACGCCACGCCGGTCCGCGCCCGGGAGGCGTTCGGATCGAGGTTGTCGCCTGTCACGACCCCCGGCGCCGAAATGAGAATGTCGCCGAAGCTGTCCTGGTTGAAATCCCCGGCCGAGCTGATGTCGTACCCCGCCAGATGACCGGCGGCTGCCCCGTAGAAGATGACGCCCGGCAGGTCTGTCGTTGCCAGTTGTGAAAGACGCCGGTCGCCGTCGATATAGACCCCGCCGAACACGATGCCGATGAATCCGTTGTCCACCATGTTCGCACAGCAATCGGATCCACCGCCCACCACGCACTGGAATACGGTCTGGTCGTCCTCGTCGATGTCGCCGTCGTTGTCATAGTCGAAGATCTTGCAGGCGTCATCGCAGAAGACTTCATCGCCGACGGTACTGCGGCACGTGTTGAAACCGGACTGGCTGAGCGAGGCTCCCGGTTCGGGATCGGGGTCGTTGAGCCCGCAGCGCTGACCATTGAACTCCTGGCAGCGACTGCACCGGCCTTCACACGCGGTGCGGCGGATACCGCCGTAATCGGCGAACGGGGAGGAAAACACGACGTCGTTGATGCGATCACCGTTGACATCGAGCGCCGACACCTGCCGCCACCCGATACCGTCTCCCGCCTTTTCGCCGCGAATACGCAGCATGGGCGGCCGGAAGATCGGGTCGTCCGCATTCTTGAGGTCGAAATCGCCGATAACGGTCCGCCCGTAGATCACGTAGACGGCGCCACTGTCGGGAAGGGACTGCGAGCGGTCGTTGCCCGGCGCACCGCAGAGGATGTCGTCGATCCCGTCCTGGTTGAAGTCGCCCGCGGAGCTCGCGCCTCCGAGATAATCGTTGGGGCTTTCGGCAAATACCTCGAACGTATCTGTAGGGGAGAAATAACTGCGCGGCTCCCGAGGATCGGTGCAGCTTCCGAACGGTTCGATATGCTGCTGGTCGAGGATGGGAAGTTCCGAGTTGCCACCGTCATTGCTGGGGATTTCTCGCCAGAAGTTGTCGTTGTAGTTGGCTCCCGGAAGAACAGCGATGCTGCCCCGAAACTGTGTTGAAACCAACTGTGTAGCCGTATTCCCGAAGTCGGCACGGACGGTCTGTTGGTACATCTCGTTGCCGGGGGCCGAAATGATGATCTCGCTCAAGCCGTCGTTGTTCACGTCTCCCATGGACGCAACCGTCGATCCGAACAGATCATTACGCGGCCCCTGGTTGAGAAGCCGGGCATCGATGTAGTCGAACCCACCGGCAACAACCCTTGCACCAGCGATGCGATTCTCTTGCGATGAGTCGTTGCCGAGTACGTCGGCATTGGAGTTGTCGCAGCGGGCGAATATCAAGCCCGCCTCGGGATAGATACTCGTGTCACTGACCCGTATCCCAGATTCCGCTCCTACGAGCTCCAGCGCAACCGAAGTTTGCTCAAGACGGGTGGCTGGTACCGCTGCGATCGGGTTGTTGTCACGATTCGAGCTGTTGAAGATAACGGCCATGCCGCCGGCGAAAGCCTCCACGTCGGGGTGATCCGGAGCAACGTCATTCTCATCGGAATCAGACCGGTTGTTCACCAGATTGTCGGGGTAGCAGTCGTCACCGCCGAGCCCCGTCCGGCGGTTGTAGTTGATGGTGAGAAGGGGACGATCGTCCGTGATGGAAAACTCGCCTGAGCGAACGGAAGATGCCAGCGTACTCTCGTCGGCCGCGGGAACAATGATGAACCGCAATTCGTTGTCGTACTGGTCAAGCAGGCCGTCGATCAATAACTGTACGAGATCGGAAACATCCACCTCGACGATGTCCGGCTGCGTGGCGTCGATGGAGCCGAGCCCTCCCGAACCGGCCGTACCCTGGATGTAGTCCGCGGTTGGGTCGCCTTGCTCTCCGCCCACCGGATCACCTCCCGCGTTGGAGAAGTCCGCGTAGGTGGTGGTCTCCGAAAAGTCGGTTACGAGTTGGTGTACGTTCCCGGTCGGACCCTGCCGAAAAACACGAACCTGAAGGCTTGCCTGTATGCTGTTCGTGTCGATGTTGGAGGCGCTGTCCGGCAACTCGGCGAGAACATCCGTGAATTTCAAAAGCGTCCATTGCCTTTCACCTCCCGTGACGTCCTGCCAACTGAGCTCGCTGGATTGCCCGAAGGCGGTGTTGGGGGCGGCCGAGGAAATCGTCGTATCCAGCGTGCCGCGGTAGTTGAAGTTGGTTACGGGGGTGTCTTCCCCAACGGTGTATTCGGCTTGGCCTTCCCGCAGGGTCAGGACAACGGGAACATTCTGGTCTCCAGCGGCAATGTCCGTGTCGTCCGGGTCGTAGTCCATCGCATCGATCGCGCAGTGCACGTGAGACAATCCGAAGATGATCTCGGGGCGGCCGTCGCCGGACATGTCGGGGAGGAAGTTCACATCGACGATGCCATTTGTAAACGCGTCACTTCGAGCGCAGGAAGCCCCCAAACGCGAGGAATTCCGAACGGGCGGGGCCTCAAATATTACGCCGGGAATAACCTGGGACACCGAGTTGACGTTGATCGTTCCACCGAACCGCACGCCATCCTGTCCGTAGATGCCGTATGCCTCTCCGATCGGCCCGAAATTCCGTGGGTTGCCGAACTGTGCGACCAGCACGAAATCGTCGACGCCGTCCGCGTCGAAGTCGCTGATGGTCGACATCGTCGAGCCCAGACTCGCCCCGGGGTTGAACCCGTAAACCTTAACACCCGCGACCGTCCGCCCGATGTCGAACAGGTCGACCGGCTGCACCTGGTTCTGTACGAATCCACCGGCCGCCAGTTCCACGACGTTGATCTGTCCCACCGCGTAGCTGTGTACGCGCGGGTTGACCAGGTCATCCAGCGTGGCCCGGATGTAGTACGGGAGCCCCCCCGGACGGGGCGGGATGGTGGTCAGGTCAACCGTGATGTCAAACGTCAATTGCTCGAACGCATCTTCGTTGATCTGCTGCGGCGTGCGCAGCAGGATGATCTGCGATGGGTCAGGATTTGCCGGGTCGTCATTGTTGGGATTCTGGTCGAGATCGAGCATCAGATACAGCGTGATCGTGCTGTCCGGATCGTATGGTCGGGTATCGGCGGGCGGCAGCGGCGTCGGCTGCAAAGCGATTCGGAGCGTATCGTCCTGTGCCACGCTCTGGTTGAACGACGGCTCGGTGATGGTAACCACCGGCGGAACGGTCTGTTGGCCTTGTCCGGGCGCTACGACGCGAACAACGACGCGCTGCGTGACGCCGCCGGAAGTCGTCTGGGCATACACGTTGACCGGCGGGTTCACGTCGTCATCAATCGTGCCCAGCAGGTTGTACGCGCCGATGGGGACCAGCGTGGTCCCCACGGTAAACTGATCCGGGCCGATGGTATCGTTCTCGGAAATATTGGTGACCAGGACGATCGCCTGGTTCGTCACCGTGTTGACCAGCGAGAAGCTGATCTGGGCGTTGTTGTCCGGATCGCTGTCCGTCCAGCGGATCAGGAAGTTGCGGCCCTGGTCGGCGGTGATGTTCTCCACGGGCTCGACGAACGTGAGTTCGGGCGGTTGATTTCCCGTCTGGCCGGGCCCCTGGATAATGAACGGCGTGGGGGCGGTCGTGCAGGAGGGCGACCAGGCGACCAGCATCCCCGTTATCACCAGCGCCAGCGCACAACACGCCGGCGTGCCGAATCTCTTCGCAACCATCATCTTCACTAACTCCCGTGTCTGGGCTGGAGATTCCCACCGAGGTATCGCGTGCGGCGGACAGGCCTGAAAAGAGGGCCCAACCGGATCTCTCGCCGACTGCCCGGCAAGGCCGTTGGGGGACCCCACCGCTCGGGCGCGGTCCACGCCAGGCGGAAGCTGCTCGGGCCGTGGGAAACTCGGGCCCGGCGACCCCCGCACGCCCCGGAGCAGGTCACCGGGGCCGGCTCGGCCGGTCCTTTCGCGCCGTCGCGCTCGCGCGTGGACCTTCGAGCCTCGACGTCCGCAATCCGCCGACCCATGCTACGGGGTGATTTGATGTCCCGTCAAGCGAACCGGGCCCTTCTTGTCGCGCCGGGACTGACCGCCGGGCGTCGCGGAATTGCATGGGGAGCGATGTGCCGACTGTTAAGAAAGCGTCCTCCCACCCACGGCGTCACTGCGGGCGGGAGGACGCGAACCATCCTGGCAGGGGGGAGCGGTTCTACCGAATGACAAACTCCTGCGGCATCATCATGACGACGCCCTCGTCCTGGATCAGGGCGATCTGCTGGAGTGCTCGCAGGAACGACCGCCATCGTGCCGGCTCCAGGCGCGAAAGCCCTCGGATTGCGCTCTCCAGGCTCGAGCCGCGCATCGCGGCGCCCAGCCGACCCAGCCCCATTTGACTCAGATCGGGCTCTTCGGTCGAGCCAAGGAGAAGTTCCATGATGCCCGGCGGCTCGGGGATCACGCGGGTCTCATAGTCACTGATACCCGCCTCTCCCGCCGCGAAGCTGATCGCTTCTTCGAGCCCACCCATGCGATCGATGAGCCCCAGTTCGAGGGCCTGCTTTCCGGTGAAGACGCGCCCGCCGGCAATCTCGTCGATCGGCTTCTTCAGCTTCTCCCCTCGGGCCTCGACGACGTGTCCCTTGAACGTCTTGTAGACGGTCTCCATGTAGTCGATGAACCGCGCCCGCTCCTTCTCCGAGAACTTCTCGGCCGTACTCATCATGTCGGCCATGTCCCCGCGCTGCTCGTTGTCCCAGGTGACGCCGATCTTCCTCCAAGCTTCGGTCGTGACCAGCTTCCCACCGACCACGCCGATCGATGCCGTGATCGTGGTCGGGTCGGCAAAAATCGTCCTGGCCGCGCAGGTCACATAGTAGCCGCCGCTGCCCGCCACGTTGCCCATGGAGACGATCAGTGGCTTCCGCGCGGCGACGCGCGTCGCGGCATCGAGGATGATTTCGCTTGCCAGGGCCGATCCGCCCGGCGAGTCGACGCGCAGCACCACCGCCTTGACCGACGAGTCCTCCCGGGCTTCATCGAGCGCCTTGCGGATCGTCGTGCTGAACGCGCCGGCCGACTGTCCAAACGGCGTCAGCTCCTGCTCGCCGGTCATGATGGCGCCTTCGACGTAGACGATGGCGACGCTCGGGCCGGTGTGCGACTTTTTCGTCGGGTTCATGATCTCCATGAAGAAATCGATCATGCCGGGGAGACTGTCCGGCATCTTGAGCTCGTCGGAGTCCGGTCCGCCAAAGGCCACGATTTCCGTGTCGCTGCCGTGCCGCCGCTCGACATACTTGGCAAAGTCCTGGCGATGCTCCACGGCGTCGATCAGTCCTGCTTCAAGCGCCTCCTCGGCCGTGTATGGCGCGCCGTTGATCAACTCGCGCACCTTATCCGGCGACATGCTTCGCCCCTCGGCGATCATGTTGATGATGCCCTCATACAGGCTGTCGAGAAGCCAGTCGCGCATATCCGAAGCCTCAGGTGACGCCGTCGTTCGCGTGAACATCTCCGCGGCCGACTTGTACGCTCCCATGTGCTCGAAGTCGGGAAAGATGCCCAGCATGTCCAGCGTTCCGCGCAGATAGGGTGCTTCCGCCCGAAGGCCCATGAGCCACAGGTCGCCGGTGGGAACCAGGCTCACCCGGGAGGCTCCGGTAGCCAGAGTGTAGCTCAGCGTGTCCATCGCGTCCGCGTTGACATAAACAGGCTTATCCACGGCCCGGAACTTCCGCATGGCGTCGTGCAATTCGGCGATCTGCCCCGCACCAAGTTGCGCGCCCTGAAGCTCAATCACCGCAGCGACGACGTTGGGATTGATCCGTGCTTCCTTCAGCCCGGCTACGACCGCCTTGAGCGACATCGGGGGTTTCTCGCCAAACAACGGCGGAAGCGCAGAGGGGGTCTCCACCATGTCTCCCTCCAGGCGGAACAGGGCGATCTCCTTGCTCGGCGCCTGACGCTGCGTGAATTTTCGAAGCGCCTCGAACTGTGCCGACGCCTGCCCGCCGAGTATCAGCAGGCACAGCGTCCCCAGGGTCCAGGATCGAATGTACGTGTTCATGATCGTCCTCTCAGGATGGCTCGGGTAATGCCGCAGCGACAAGCCGTGGCTCACCCCGCTCGTGATCAGTGTCGACGCGACGTCCATGATGTGTCGGCGGCGCGCTGCCGCAACTGCTGTTCGAAGATTTCAACGTACCAACTTCGTATCGGATTGGGAACGGTCCTCAACGTGCCTCGCACAAGTCCGTACAGCACGAGACAACCCTCTTGTCCCCTCTTGCGATGCCGGCGATCTGTCGATTTTCGTTTGACGCTCCAGAGTGCGGGCGCTACCATCCGACCGCACTCTTTCAACCGTATTTCGGGGTCTATTCCGTGAACGTTTCCATGAATCAGTCTCGTACCGTTGGGGAGCTACGCGCCTCGGGTTGGACCTACCGGCCCATCAAGGACGAACTGCGCGACAACCTCATTGCCCGCCTGCGTCACGGCGAACCGATCTTCCCGGGCATCGTGGGCTTCGATGACACCGTCATACCACAGGTCGCCAACGCACTGCTTGCCCGACACGATATTCTTTTCCTCGGGCTTCGCGGACAGGCGAAGACACGCATGATCCGCATGCTTCCGCTGCTCCTCGATGAGTGGACGCCCGTCCTCGCCGGGAGCGATCTTCCGGACAATCCGCTCGATCCTGTGTTCGCTCCCGGCCGGCGGATTATTGCGGAGGCTGGCGACGCCGCCTCCATTCGCTGGGTTTATCGCAACGATCGGTACCACGAGAAACTGGCCACCCCGGACGTGACCGTCGCCGACCTGATCGGCGAGATCGACCTCGTCAAGCACGCCGAAGGACGGCACCTGACCGACGAGGGCGTTATTCATTACGGGCTGGTTCCGCGCACGAACCGCGGTATTTTTGCCATAAACGAACTTCCCGACCTCGCGCCGCGTATCCAGGTGAGCCTGTTTAATGCGCTGGAGGAGCGGGATATTCAGATTCGCGGATTTCCGATTCGCTTGTCACTGGATATCTTCATGGCATTTTCCGCCAATCCGGAGGACTACACCAACCGGGGCCGGATTGTTACGCCGCTCAAGGATCGCATCGGCTCGGTAGTCCGCACGCACTATCCGGTGCGTGTCTCCGAGGCCGTGCAAATCACCCGGCAGAATGCCTGGCTGGAACGCGACGGCGACGGGCGCCAGATCATCGTGCCGCCGTTCATGCACGAAATCATCGAGGAAATCGCCCGCATCGCCCGGAAGAGCCCGCACGTCAACCAGCAGTCAGGTGTGAGCGTACGGGCCTCTATTTGCAACGCCGAGCTACTCGTCTCCAATGCCGAGCGCCGCTGTATCCGATTCGGGGAGACGAGCGTCGTTCCGCGCATCAGCGACCTGCACCATCTCGTGGCTGGTTGCCGTGGGAAGCTCGAGCTCATGCTGGCGGAAGACGAGCGTGCCGAAGACAAGCTTATTACCTCCATTATCGGCGAGGCCGTGAAGGAGGTCTTTGATAACCACGGGGAACTGGATCAATTGGAAGGCGTCGTCGACGCGTTCTCCGACCGATCGGTATCCTTCGAGATCGGTGACGAGATTTCCACTTCCCAACTCATCGAGGTGATAGACTCCCTGCCTGCACTGAAAAAGTCATCCGTGAAACTCTGCCTGTCGCTCGAACTTCCCTTCGAGGAACCGCAGATGCTCGCCGCCGCCGCGGAATTCATCCTTGAGTCCCTCTATGTTAACAACCGCCTGAGCAAATACGCCTACCAGGGAAAGACGGTCTTCAAGCGGTAGCTCGAGGAGGAGGGCGGTTTAGGGGCATCAAGCAACTGGCACACCTTGGGTCGTTCAGAGGGCGTGTTCATATCCGGTACGGAATCTTCAGCTGCCAGAACCCCATCGTTCCAAAACGGCCACGACACGCAAGGCGACGATTCGCACTTCATCGAACTCCGCTTCGTGTCCGCGGACGTTGAGTGACTGCTTCAGTGCCGCGTTGAATGAACCTGCATCACTCAGCCCCTCGGCCGGCACCTCCACCGTCGTTCTCACAGGGGCTGCCTCCGAGTTCGGTTCACTCGGCACCATGCCACCCGTCGCCTGACACAGTAAATGCCGCTCAATAACTGCGTCGTCCTGTTCGTAGCCGAGGACCTGCACCGCATGGGCGGCGCGATCGAATGGGGCAAGGAACGCACGCCGCAGCATCTCGAGTGGGTCCTGCCGGGGATCGAAGGACACCTCGACCGTTTCGTCAAAAACCACGCGACGGCTGATTAAGGTTCTTCGCATGCCTCAGCCGATCCCTCTTCTCTATTGCCTATTGCCTATTGCCTATTGCCTATTGCCTATTGCCTATTGCCTATTGCCTATTGCCTCTCCTCAAGCTCTCGTCTGCCTCAGAAATCCGATGCTGGAGTGGAAGAACTTCTCCGCGGAAGGGGCGGATTCCTGCTCCTGTTCGCTTTCGAGGTCCTGGAGGTTGGCGACGCAAAGCTCACAGCCCACGACATCCAGGTGAAACTGCGTGTAAGACTTCCAGGGTTCCTCAAGGACGCCGAGCAGATAGGAACCGAGTGTGCTCCGCTTCAGGCATGTCAGTCGATGCTCACGCCAAACCTTGGCTACGGTGACATCCATGGCCGCTTCATCCAGCGCCGCCTCGGCTTCCGCTTCGACGTCATCCAGGAATCGTTGCAGCTTCTGGATCGCCCGGAACTTGACACCGGCAACCGCCTTCTGATCCATCTCCAGCAGCTCGGCAACTTCGAGATTCCGCCAGCCGCCGAAGAAGATCAACTCGATTACTTGAAGATCGGTGAACGCCTGCCGATCGCGTAACTCGTGGATCAGGCGGCGGAGGAGGTCGGCGAGGAGTCGCTGGGAGCGGTCCGTGGCTTCGGCCTGCACGGCCGCGCCGCTGGGAGTCTCACCGGTAGGGGGGAGTACGGCATCCCAAAAACCGGACGCCTGCTCCGGCTCGTTGAACACCGTCGCTTTGCGCTGCCGCAGCGAGTCATATAGCTTGTATCGAAGAATGGTGAATAGGTAGGTTTCGAGCGAACGGCTGGGGTCGTAATGAGCAAGCGACTGGAGAAACCCGACGAAGGTCTCTTGGACCAGATCGTCGGCATCAGCAAGGCTCCTGGTGCGCGCCCGGGCGAACGCGAGGAGGCGCCCCTGAAAGCGCTCGATGAGCTGCCGCCAGGCGCTCTGGTCGCCGGCCTGAATCTCTTGCACCAGGAACTCGTCGGCACTTCCGGTACTCATGGGAGCGACTTGCCATCGTGCGGGTCGAGCTGCGTTCCGCGCGGCGCGAATTCAGCCGCCGCGTGAATCCATTCCATGCTGCATCTTACGGGGTCCGGCCCCGCCCGCCAGCGGCATCAGGAGAAATAGGCCTTGAGCACGTACTGGTGCATCATCCGCTGCGTATTGAAGAAGGAGCCGTTTAGCGCGATACAGTGCCGCATGACACGGATGAACCGGTCGCGGTTCTGGTAGAACTGGGGAATGATGACGTACTCCAGCTTGTCGTAGAGCATGGAGGAATCCTTGCTGTAGTCAGAGCGATCGTCGAGGTCGCTGCCGTTCTGGCCGATGGACCAGCCCGTCGTGCCCTCAATCCACCCCTCGACCCACCAGCCGTCCAGAACGCTCAGAGAAGGTACGCCGTTGAGCGCCGCCTTCATGCCGCTTGTGCCGGATGCTTCCAGCGGCGGCTCGGGGTTGTTGAGCCAGAGGTCCACCCCCGCGACCATAAGTTTGCAGAGCTTGATGTCGTAGTCGGCAAGATAGACGGCCTTGACCTGGTCGCGCATCTGACCCATGGAACGGAAGACGCGACGGATCATGTCTTTGCCGCCGCTGTCGGCCGGGTGGGCCTTTCCCGCGAAGATGATCTGGAACGGACCTGCCGATTCATGGATGCGGCGAAGCCGGCTGGCGTCATGGAAGAACAGGTCGACGCGCTTGTAGGTCGCCGCGCGGCGGGCAAAACCGATGGTGAAGACGTCCGGATCCATGCCCACGTCACTGACCATGTTGACGTGCTGAAGCAGCATGCGCTTGGCACGCATGTGTGCTTCCCAGACTTCGTGATTGGGGATCATCAGGGCGTTGCGCAAGCTGTAGCTGTCTTCGCGCCAGGCCGCAATATGGGAGTCAAACAACTCCTGAAACGGTGGCGAAGCCCAGGTTCGGGCATGCACGCCGTTGGTAATGGAGTCAATCTGGCTGGATTGGAACATTTCGCGCGAGACCTCACCATGCCGCTTGGCCACGCCGTTGACGTAGTGCGAAAGGTGCAGGGCGAGGTAGGTCATGTTGAGCTTGCCGTCCAGGCAACCCAAGCTCTTCAGAAGTTCGGTATTGGTCGGTTCGAGGACGCGATTCACGACATCGGCCGGGAACTGGTCGTGACCTGCGGGAACGGGCGTGTGCGTGGTGAACACGCAATGGCGCCGCACCGCCTCGACGTCGTCGTCAGTGAACTTGCCGTCGGGCCCCTTGGATACGCGCTCCTGGAGCAGCTCGCAGGCAAGGAGCGACGCGTGCCCCTCGTTCATGTGAAAGCGGTCAATGTTGGTATAGCCCAAGGCCCGGAGCATACGGACCCCGCCCACGCCCAGGATGACCTCCTGGCACAAGCGGTAGCGTTGATCGCCCCCGTAGAGGTGGAAGGTCAAGCCGCGGTGCGCGTCGCTGTTTTCGGGAAAATCGGTGTCGAGAAAGAGCACGGGAATGCGAAAACCGCCGTGCCCGATCACGTTCCGAACCCACGCGCCGACTGTGACGTCCGCCCCTTCGAGCTGGACTTTGACCTTGGCCGGGGTCCTTTCCAGGAAGTCCTCCACGACCCAGTTGATAGGCTCTTCCGTCTGGTTGCCTTCTGCGTCGATCTTCTGTCGACAGTAACCTTTGCTGTGAACTAAGGTTACGGCGACCATGGGTACACTCAGGTCGGCGGCAGCCCGAATGGTGTCGCCTGCCAGCACCCCCAAGCCACCGCTGTAGGTGGGCATTTCCGCGGAAATACCGACTTCCATGGAAAAATACGCTATCCGCCGCTTTTCGGTCATTTCATTCTGCCTCGGGACGACGTTTTCGCATTTATCGGGTTTCTAAGGGCTGCAATCGAGCGCACCATTCATCTGTCCGAATACGGAACAGCCTGGCTCGATGATTCGGGCCATACGCTACGTTGCTCCAAATCCCGGCGGGCGGGCGTCATGGTGGGCCCTCGTTTTCAAAGAAGCCGAGGGGCGCGCGCTCGATCCTCTCCCGACGAACGATTTGGAAGTATGGTCAAGGGGAATCCCGGGGGCAAGTACTTGGGGCGAAGTGCCGCTTCCTGGGTGATGCCGGGACGCGGGTCCACCTGAGGTCCCGTTTCAGGCGCTCCTTGAGCAATTCGCGCTCGTCGGGCACACTTCGATGCGGATTTGTCGTACCCAGGCGCTGCGAGGCCAGTGTCCTTTTCGTCTTCCTCCACGGTGCTTATGCCTTCTGCCGCCACACAATTGAACACGGTGAGTTCCAGAGCAGGCGTCCATGTCCGGCCCGGGCGCCCGTATCCGTTGGGCGCAACCCTCTGCCCCGACGGGGTCCAATTTGCCCTGTTTTCTTTTCACGCCACTGCGGTCGAGCTTTGTTTGTTCGAGGATGCCGCGGGCGGGGGATTCCGCGAAACGGGGCGAGTTCGCCTTTTCGGCCCACAGGCGGGAGTTTGGCATGCGTTCGTGGAAGGCATCAAAGCCGGGCAGCGCTACGGCTACCGGGTGCATGGTCCTTACGACCCCCTCAACGGCCATCGATTCAACCCTTCCAAGCTGTTGGTCGATCCCTACGCCAAATCGCTGGCCGGCGGGTTTTCGTGGGACGACGCAGTCTATGGATACCAGCCGGGCGCCGAAGACGCAGATCTGCTTCCGGGCAGCAGCGACAGTGCCGGTTTCGTTCCGCGCAGCGTGGTTGTGGACGACCATTTCGACTGGTCGGGTGACGCCGCGCCGGGCGTGCCCTGGGACCGGACAGTGATCTATGAGTGCCACGTCAAGGGTCTGACGGCGCTTCACCCCGGCGTTCCACCGGAGCTACGCGGTACGTACCTGGCGTTGGGCAGTCCGGTGATCGTTGAGCACCTTCAGCGGCTCGGAGTGACGGCCGTGGAATTGCTCCCTGTTCACTATACCATCGACGAGCGGGCGCTGGTGGAACGGGGACTGGTGAATTACTGGGGGTACAACCCCATCGCATTCTCCGCGCCGGCCTCGCGGTATGCCGCTGAAGGAATGGGCGATCCGGTCCTTCAGTTCAAGGGGATGGTCAAGGCCCTGCATCGAGCCGGGATCGAGGTGATCCTCGACGTGGTTTTCAATCACACGGCCGAGTCCAATCAGCTTGGTCCGACGCTGTCGCTGCGGGGGATCGACAACGCGGTCTATTACCATCACGAACCGCTCCAGCCGCGATTCTGCGCGGACTTCACCGGATGTGGAAACAGTCTGAACGTGCGCCACCCGCGGGTGCTCCAACTGGTCATGGACAGCCTGCGGTACTGGGTGGAACAGATGCACGTGGACGGGTTCCGGTTTGATCTGGCAACCGTGCTGGCACGAGGTCCGGCCGGGTTCGAACCGGACGGCTCGTTCCTGGCGGCGGCGGCGCAGGATCCGGTGCTGGCGCGGGTCAAGCTGATCGCCGAGGCCTGGGACGTGGGGGTCGAAGGCTACCAGGTCGGACGCTTTCCGCCGGGCTGGTCGGAGTGGAACGACCGCTATCGCGACGCGGTGCGTCGATTCTGGCGCGGCGATGGGGGGATGCTTGCGGAATTCGGGAAGCGGTTGTGCGCCAGCAGCGATCTGTTCGGTTCAGATCGAGGCGCGTGCACCAGCATCAATTTCATTACCGCACACGACGGCTTCACGCTGGATGACGTGGTGAGCTACGAGCGGAAGCACAACGAGGCCAACGGTGAGGAAAATCGCGACGGGAACAACGATAACCATTCATCCAACTGGGGCGTTGAAGGTCCCACAGAGGATGCGGACGTTGTCCGCGTGCGCGAGCAGATCAAGCGGGCCATGCTGGCGACGCTGGCGTTTTCGCGCGGGGTCCCGATGCTCACCGCCGGTGACGAGTTGGGCCGATCGCAGAACGGGAACAACAACGCGTACTGTCAGGACAACGAGATCTCCTGGGTACACTGGACGCCGGGCGCCCGCGGCCAGGCGTTGCTGGATTTTTCACGAGGCTTGCTTGCGTTGCGTCAGGAGTTTCCAGCCTTACGATCCTGTCATTTTTATGAAGGAAAACCGGTCGCCGGGAATGAACGCAACGATGTCACCTGGCTCCGCACTGACGGTACGGAAATGAATCACGATGACTGGCATGACGAGAAGCGCGGGTTGATCGGAATGCTCATTCATACGATGATCGGAGAGGACAAGATTGATGCGGCGGATGGCGCGGTATCCGGCGCGGGCCGACAGACGATCGTTGTGTACTACAATGCCGAATCCAGCGGGCATGATGTGGCGCTTCCCGATGTGGGGAGAGAGGGACGCTGGAACCTGAGGCTGAACACCGCCGAACGCCATCCGATAAAGCGTGAAAGGGTGGGCGCCCGATTTCAATTGCCGGCGCAGGCTGTGGTTTTGCTTGAGTTCGAGGACGACAAATGAGCACGGTGAAAAGAAAATCAACGCGTTCTGCAACGGCGGTCGCGGAAGCTCCCTCGATGTTGGCGGTTGATCCTGGAGAGTGGAGCAGGCTGCAAGCGTTTGAACATGCCGAGCCACACGCCATTCTGGGAGCGCATCCGTACAGCGCAGCCGGGGAGCACGGCGTGTTGGTGCGGGCGTTCCATCCCGATGCCGTGGCGGCGGAGATCATCGTCGATGGTCGCAAGCCGGAACGTATGGAGGTGATCGAGAAAGGGGGCTTCTTCGGCTTCGTCCTGCCGGGTCAGGCGCTCCCGTTCGACTACCACATTCGCTTCGAGTTTGCCGGCGGATCGACGTGGACGATACGTGATCCATACTGCTTCCCGCCGACGCTCGGCGACATGGATCTGCACCTCTTCAACGAGGGCCGTCACCGCCGGGTTTGGGAGAAGCTCGGGGGCCACGTGCGGACGGTCAACGGAGTTCAGGGTGTCAGCTTTGCCGTGTGGGCGCCGAACGCCCGGCGCGTGTCGGTGCTCGGAGATTTCTGCAAATGGGACGGGCGAGTCTATTCGATGCGCCGGATGGGCAGCTCGGGGGTGTTCGAGTTGTTCATTCCCGATCTTGCGCCCGGCGTCTGCTACAAGTACGAGATCAAAACCCAGGACGGTCATCTGCGCGTGAAGTCCGATCCGTATGCGAACTACATGGAGGGTTTTCCGAATCACGCGGCGATCGTTCACGAATCGTCCCATGCCTGGGCGGATCGCGATTGGATGGAGCGGCGTCGCGAGCGAGACTGGCGACGGGAACCGTTCTCAGTGTACGAAGTTCACCTGGGCTCGTGGGCGAAGGTGCCGGAAGAGGGGCATCGGTCGCTGACCTATCGCGAGATCGCGCCGCGGCTGTGCGAGCACGTCAAGCGCTTCGGATTCACGCACATCGAGCTGATGCCCGTGGCCGAGCATCCGCTGGGGGCGTCCTGGGGATATCAGGTAACGGGATACTTCGCTCCGACGCATCGCTACGGTACGCCGGATGATTTTCGCTACTTCGTCGACGTGTGCCACCAGAATGGCATTGGTGTGATTCTGGACTGGGTTCCGGCACATTTCCCCAGGGACGACTTCGCCCTTCGGCGGTTCGACGGGACGGCGCTGTATGAGCACGAAGATGCGCGCAAAGGTGAGCATCCCGACTGGGGCACGCTGATCTTCAATTACGGGCGGAACGAAGTCCGGGCCTTCCTGATCTCCAACGCGCTGTATTGGCTCGGGGAATTCCACGTGGACGGGCTCCGCGTGGATGCCGTGGCGTCCATGCTGTATTTGGACTACAGCCGGCGTGACGGAGAATGGCTGCCGAACCAGTACGGCGGCAAGGAAAACATCGAGGCCATCGATTTCCTCCGCGAAGTAAACGAAATCATCCGCGTGGAGCACCCCGGCTGCGTGACCATTGCGGAGGAATCCACGTCGTGGTCGGGCGTGACGCGCCCGATCTCGGAGTACGGCGGCTTGGGCTTCACCTTCAAGTGGAACATGGGGTGGATGCACGACAGCCTGCTGTACTTCTCCAAGGAGCCGATCCACCGCCGCTACCACCACAACGACTTCACCTTCGCCATGCTCTACGAGTTCACCGAGCGCTTCATCAACGCGTTGTCGCATGATGAGGTCGTGCACGGGAAGCGGGCGCTGCTCGACAAAATGCCCGGCGACGAGTGGCAGAAGTTCGCCAATCTGCGGAGCCTGCTGGCGTACCAGTTCACGCGGCCCGGCAAGCAGATGCTCTTCATGGGCACGGAGCTGGGCGTGTGGAACGAGTGGTTCCACGAAGTGAGCCTCGACTGGCACATGGCCGCGGACCCCATCCGCCAGGGCCTGGCCCGATTCATGGAAGACTTGGGGAGGGCGTACCACCAGAATCCAGTGCTGTGGCGGACCGATCCCGATCCGCACGCCTTCTACTGGATTGACTGCAACGACTGCGACAACTCGGTGTTTTCGTACGCTCGCCAGGAGGGGGAGGATCGGATCATCACCGTGCTCAATCTTACGCCCGTGCCGCGGAACGACTATCGCATCGGGGCGCCCGTTGGTGGACAGTACGAGTACCTGCTGTGCAGCGACCATCCGGCCTACGGCGGAAGCGGCTACCCGGTCGTGGACCATCCGTTTGCGGACGGCGTTCCGTGGCACGGTTTCCCGCAGTCACTGCGCCTGCATCTTCCGCCGCTGGCCGCGCTGATTCTCCGACCGGTACGATGAGCATGGAGGGACGTCCGAACCTTATCGCGCTCGCCGACCGCGCCGGTATTCTGCGCGGGTACCACGATATCGAGGGGAAGTACTGTCCGCTGCAGGAAGAAGCCGCCGTGGCGCTGCTCGCCGGGATGGGTCTGGATGGCTCGGGCGAGGACGTGGCCGGCGAAACGCTGAAGCAGCTTGAGCGCCAACGGCAGGCGTCGCTTCTCGATCCGGTTCGCGTCGTGCGTGTGGGGCAGCCCGCAGGAGAGGTGCTCCGCTGGGCGATTCCTTGGGAACATCCGGAGCTCATCGGGCGCGACACCTTCGGTTGGCGTCTGACGCTTCACGGGGAACGCGGCGGGGTGGCCACCACGGTTGAGGGGCGGGTCCGGCGTAGCGATGGTGACAGCGATTTGGCACCTTCATGGCCCGTGCTTCCGGAGCCGGGCTATCATACGCTGCAGCTCGAGCTTGACGCAGGAGGGAAGTTGCTCCGCGCGGAGCAATTGCTCATCGTCGCGCCGCGGCGCTGTTTCCGTCCGGAAGACGCGTGGGGGCAGTCGCGGTCGTACGGGCTGCTGGTCAATTTCTATTCCCTGCGGGACGAGCGCGACTGGGGGATTGGGGATCTGAGCACACTTCGTGCCGTCGGCGAGGCGGTGGCCTGTCACGGCGCCGCTTTCATCGGAACCAATCCGCTGCATGCCTTAAGCAACCTCGGTCACGACTACTGCCCCTACAGTCCGATGAGCCGCCTGTTTCAAAACGACATCTATCTGGATATTGAGTGCGTGCCGGAGTTTGGGGAGACGCCGGAGGCGCGAGCGATGGCGGCGTCTCCCGATGGACGCGAGCGCATCGCCGAACTTCGCGGGAAGGCATACATCGACTATGAGGGCGTGGCGAGCTTCAAGCGCGGCGTCATGCGCCGATTGTTTGAGACATTCAGACGTGACCATCTTGGGAAGCGAACGTCGCGCGGCAGCGCATTCGAACGGTTCCGCCGCGAAGGAGGGCGTCCGCTGCAAGACTTTGCGACCTTTCAGGCGCTTGCTGAATGGCTTGAGGAATCGGGGAAGGCCACGTTCGGTTTCAACTGTCGGAATTGGCCGGCAGCCTATCGCGACCCGCGGTCAAAGGAGGTCGTCCGGTTTCACCGCGAACATGCCGATGCGGTCGACTTCTGGGCGTTTGTGCAATTCGAGATCGAACGGCAACTGAAGGAGGTCTCAGCGGCGCTGCATCGATCTGGTATGCGCATAGGCCTGTACCACGATCTGGCCGTGGGGTCTTCCGGTGGCGGGGCTGACGCCTGGATGTTTCCGGGGCTCTTTGCCCAGGAGATGGAATTAGGAGCCCCGCCTGACCCCTATAGTGCCGCGGGCCAGACCTGGGGATTCCCGCCACTCGTGCCGCATCGGCTCCGTGCGGAGCGGCACGCTTACTGGATCAGCCTGATTCGCGCCTGTCTTCGACATGCGGGAATGCTGCGGATTGACCACGCCATCGGGCTGTATCGGCAATATTGGGTGCCGCGGGGTCGTCCCGGGACAGAGGGGGGCTTCGTTCGGTACCCCACGGAGGAACTGCTCGGCATCCTGGCACTGGAAAGTCAGCGCAGCCGGACCATTATCGTGGGCGAGGACCTGGGCCTGGTGCCGCCGGAAGTGCCTGCGGCCCTGGCCGAATGGGGCGCGTTCTCCATGCGGCTGGTGCATTTCGAGCGCGAGCACGACGGCAGCTACCGTCCTCCGCAGCAATACCCGACCAACGCCCTCGTCTGCGTATCCACGCACGATCATCCGCCGTTGGCGGCGATATGGAGCGGCAGCGATCTCGACCTGCGCCGGCGCATCGGGTCGATTGGCGACGACGAGGAATTGAACCGGCAGCGCGCAGAGCGCGCCCGATCCCGGGAAGCCCTCGTGCGACTACTGATCGCTCAGGGCCTGCTTACGGAAAACGAACAACCCAGCTTCGAGGCGGTGCGCCGGGCGATTCATGAACTGCTGGTTCGCTCGCCCTCACCGTTGTTGGGGATTTCACTGGACGACCTGGCCGGGGAGGAGGAGCCGGTCAACCTTCCCGGCGTTCCGCCGGAGAAGTTTGCTAGCTGGTCGCGGCGCATGTCGCAAACCGTCGAGAAACTGCTGAAAGACGACGCGATTGCATCGATTCTGGACAACGTTGCGAGCGCGATCGCTGTCGGCGGGAATGATGCCGAGAATTGAGCCTGAGTCATGCGCGCAGCAAACGCTGTGCTCATCCCCCCATCAGTGATTCCCCGCTATCACCGACTCCTTGGGCGTTTCTCTACCGCGCAAATGCCTTCTGGCTCAGCTCCCGTTCCGCCTGGAGCCAGTCGGCCATGGGGTCGCCGGGTGCACCGCCCCGGCCTAGGAAAATCTCGTACGCACGGCGGCTGATTTCCTCGAACGTTGGCTGCGGTCGAGCGATGGTGCTGCGCGGTTTCGACTTGCCGATCGCCGTGGCGGCCTTGCTCGTCAGTTCTTTGGATGGCGGCGTGGTCCCCACGGTCGTGGTCTCAGCCTCACGATTGGATGCGGCGCTCTTTCCGGATCTTGCGGCCGATTTGCCCCCGCGCGAGGATGTCATTTCCCCCGCCGAAGCTGTCGGGTTCGTCTGGTCCGGCGATTCGGCCTTCTTCGTCGTTCGGCTTGTTCGGGTGGATGTCTTTCTCGCCGCCTTGCCGGGCTTCTTCTGGTCATCATCCTGTATCACAATCCTGTCCTCCATGCGAAATCGAGTTGCCTGCGCAGCAACCCCCTCAAGGGATCACCATGGGACAATCAACGTTGCCTTGTCTGATCGATCAAGCCTCCCCGGGGCGAATGCGCGCCCGAGCTGGCGATCACGATGCCGATATGGATTGATACACCCGCTCGGTCGCAGCGGCAACGGTGTGCCAGGAAAATCGCGTTTCGGCCTCGCGCCGACCGTTGCGCCCCATTCGACGTGCGCTCTCCGGGCTCGAGAGCACGGTATCCAGACCAGTGCCAATGTCGTGCGCGTCATCGGCTACGGTCAGGCCGTTGCGCTCGTGGCGGACGAACTCGCCGGGGCCTCCGTTTCGTGTGGCCACCACCGGGCGGCGCGCGCTCCAGGCTTCGAGTATGACGATTCCGAAAGGCTCATTGCGACTGGGAACGCAGACCGTGTCCGCAGTCTTGAAAAGCTGCACAAGGCTTCGCCCACTTTGGTGGCCGAGAAACCGCGTTGATCCATCGATGTGAAGCTGGTGAGATCGCGATTCCAGGCTGTGGCGCATATCACCGTCGCCGGCGAAGACGAACTTGGTCTGCGGGTGTCTCTGGAGCACCTCGGGCAGCGCTTCCATGAGAATGTCCGGTCCCTTCTGGCGGGTCAACCGGCCGGCAAAGAGCACCATGGGATCGCTTCGCCCGACGGCATAACGATGGCGGATGGCGCCGTTGTTGATTCGTCCATCGAAACGCGTCACGTCCACGCCGTTGTAGATCACGTCGATCTTGTCAGGGGGCGTGCTGTACAGCCACTGGACCTCCCGGCGGAGGGCTCCCGATACGCAGACCATCCGGTTGGCGACGTAGGTTCCTTCCCACTCGATGTCGCGAATGGCCCGGGAGGGGCCTTCCCAGAGTTGGTTGCCGCATCGCCCGTATTCGGTGGAGTGGATGGTCAGCACCACGGGGCGCCCGTGCCGGTTCTTGAGATGCACCAATGCCCGCACGCTGAGCCAGTCGTGGCCGTGAATCACGTCGAATGGCTTGCCGAGGAAGCTCTCTGTCTCAATGACGTGCCAGGCGAAGCTCTCGCACATCCTCTGGTTTTCGTGCAGAAAGTCGTCATGCAAATCGAATGGGCAGCGGTGGATGTGTACGCCTCCGATGCAGTCGTACAGTCCCTGCCCCGGCCCCATTCGTGTGTAAACGTGTACTTCGTGCCCCCGACGGCTGAGTGCTTCAGCCAGTTCACTGACGTGTTCGGCAAGTCCGCCGACGGCGATGGCGTGTTTGGCTTCCCAGGAGAGCAGTGCGATGCGCATGGTGACCTTTCGTTAGCGGAGCGGGGCGGTCAGCGATCAAGCGCGTTGGGCGTCGCATGCTTTGAGCTGGATCCGCGAGTGCGTGCATTCCCCCACTCCCTATTTCGGCACAAAGTAGGCCCCGGGCGCGTCGAATCCGCTTAACCCAGGAATACACTGGGATCAACGTCCGCGCCGGGCGAATCCGGAAAGCGTCCAAAGAGGCGGTCCCGCAGGGCGGGGGCCAGCTCTTCAGGCGTTTTCGCCCCAAGAAGTTCAATAACTATAACGTCCGTCTCCCGCCGGGGTTCCTCCGAGCCGAGGAAGTCCCCCAGGGACCGAGCCAGGACCTCGGCCTGCTCGCGGGGTGGGAGACCGGAGGTTTCAGCCACCCAGCGGCGGAAACGGCTCGCTCCCACCGTAGGACCGCGGTGCGATCCGGTCTGTGTCGCAGCGGCCGTACCCACGACCAGCCGTCGGACCTTGTTTGCACAGAGCGTTCTGGCCGAAACGACCAGGTTCGTCGTCACGCCCAGTGCCGGTCCCTCGGGCTCCATTGCCTTGATCGAGCCGTCTTCCATTCGCAAAAACAGCGCGATCGAACCCAGACTCACCACGGTCATCGTCTCGTCGTAATGGTCCAGAACGCCCGCAAAGAGGGAACACGTTACCGAGCCCCGCCCGAGATCGGCATTCAACTGTCTGAGCAAGTCGTCCACGGCACGGACGATGGTCAACGGGCTCCGCGCCTCCGGCGCAAGGCCGCGAATCGCGCCGCAGAGGGCGGCCTTGGCCATTGCGCCGAATGCGCCGCCACCCTCGATTGTACCGACGCAAATGACCAGCTGTTCGTCGACACCGCGCACGGTTACGTGGAAGTCACCGCTGCGCGTTTCCTGTCCCACTCGTGCCGACGCGACAGACGCCCCCGGCCAACCTTGGCAACCGGATGTCGAAAAGGCCGCCTGGATATCGCGAAGGACACCGTATTCGAATGAGTCGAACGGACGTGCGGACGAGGTTTGGCGAGTACCAGCCATGCGATCCTCCTTGCAATGGCAGGCACGATGGAATTTCGGGCCTGCGCGGCCGGTCAACATGCCCGGCGCCGCTGCCATTCCGTCCAATTGGAGGGCTTTGCAAAAAGCCGTGCCGGCAGCGCTGCGCTCAAGGCATCTACAAAAACTATACCACAGGAATTATCGGACGCCAGCCACAACGACTTCGGTGACACCGGCGTGACTGACCGGGGAATTGGAACGCAATTCACAGATTGCGCGGAGCGGACAGCCTTTTGTCTCCGGGATTGGTTTCGCGGATGAACGAGCTGTCATGACAGAGCGAAGCGAAGCAGGGCCTGTTGAAAACACAATCCTCTGGATCTGCATTCCATGGCGGTCAGACTCGGCGGTTTCAGTACTGCTAATTGTCACGTTTCGTCGGGCCGTCCGCGCGGGACGAGAGCCTGCGGTGCGTTCGAGATGACCGTCTTCGGCTTGAGCCTGGACCCACCGGTGGTGGGAGGAATGGAATTGCCTGGCCGCGGGGCGGAGGATGGCCCCAAAAGAAAAAGACCCGCTCGCGATGCGTATCGCGGCGGGTCAAAGCACTGCTGAACGAGGCCGACGGGATTCGAACCCGCAACCACCGGATCGACAGTCCGGTACTCTAACCAATTGAGCTACGGCCCCAGACGGGGTTCCCGGACCTGAGACGGCCGCAAGCCGACTCAACGGTGGTCAGGGACGGGAATTCTTATCGTGGAGGACCCCCGCCGTCAAGGACCGCGAAGGAAGCAGGCGAGCCGTGAAGCTTCGCTGCATCGACCGGTTCCGGTCAGGTCCTATCCGCTGAACGCGTCGGGGTTGAGCTGGTCCTTCTTGTCCTCGATCTTGGCGTTGTCATCCGCGCCGGGCATGGGCTCCTTCTGGGCGTCGATGACCGGCCATTCCGGAGCGTACTTCTTGTTGATTTCGATGTAGTCATGCCACTTTTCGGGGAGGTCCTCTTCCGCAAAAATGGCCGTTGTGGGGCATTCCGGCGGGCACAGCCCGCAATCGATGCAGACCTCCGGGTCGATCGCCAGGAAATTCACGCCTTCGTGGAAGCAATCCACCGGGCAGACCGCTACGCAATCCGTGTACTTACAGTTGATGCAGGGTTCCGCGACAATATGAGCCATGCTGACGCTCTCCGTTTACATCCTTCGTTTCACTGTCGCTGGTAGCGTTGGTGGAACGCGTCATTTTGTCAACATGAAAAACCGAAAATCGCTGCGCCGCCGACCTGTCCGTGGCTCGCCCGTTCCCTTGCAACCGACTGGCCGCCCGGTAACGTGCCCCACATGACCGAAAGCGGCGGGCTTGCTCGATCGGCCCGGATCATCGCGCTCCTGACCATGGCCTCGCGGGTCTTCGGGCTCGTGCGCGAGTCCCTGTTCAGCTTCCTCTTCGGCACCTCCGATCTGATTTCCGCCTTTCGCATCGCGTGGATGCTGCCGAATCTCGCCCGGCGGCTCTTTGGGGAAGGGGCGCTCTCCGCCGCAACCATTCCCGTTCTGTCTGAAACCGTCCACCGGGACGGGGTGGAGGAATCCCGCCGGTTCGTCGGTTCCATTCTGGTCGGTCTGGCCCTTGCTTTGGCTGTGATCGTACTTCTGGCGGAGCTGGTGATCCTGGTCGCCCTCAATGTCGTGGACGATCCGGCGCTGCGGCTCAGTCAGATCCTCCTGCCGTACACGGTGCTTATCTGCCTGGTGGCGATCGCGGGTGGTGTGCTCAACGTCTACGGTCATTTTACGGTGCCCGCGGCCGTCCCGCTGGTCATGAACCTGGCGATCATCGTGGGAACGCTGGGGGGCGCCTTGCTTTACCCTCCGGACAGCTTGGCGTTGATGAACACAATCTGCGTGTTTGCCCTGCTGTCCGGCATCGCGCAATTCGGCCTGGTGTGGTGGATGCTGGCGCGCCTGAGGCGGAGGCCGATCCCGGCGCTTCCGTGGCATGATCCGCGGATCCGGCGGGTGCTGCTCCTGATGGGACCGATGGTGCTCGGCCTCGCGGCCGTGCCCATTAATACGCTCGTCGATTATGCCATCGCCTACGGTTTCATTGTCGAGGAGGGCAATCGTCCCGGGCCAGCCGTTCTCGGATACGCTCAGTACTTGTACCAGCTCCCGCTCGGTGTGTTTGGCATCGCCATCGCTACCGCGGCGTTCCCGGCGTTGTCTGCTCGCGCCGCCGCCGGCGACCTCACCGGCGTGGCGGGTTCATTGAATCGAGGATTACGCCTGGGTGTCTTCGTTTCGCTGCCCGCAACAGTCGGTCTCGTGCTCCTGAGCAGACCGCTGGTCGCGGCGATTTATCAGCACGGGGAATTTGACGCGACCCAGAGCGCCCGGGTCGCCCCGGTGCTCGCGCTTTACAGTTTGGCGCTGGCCGCAAATTTCGCCCAGCACGTCGTAGTCCGAACGTACTACGCCCTGAAGCGGACGGCCGATCCGGCGCGCATCGCGCTGGTCATGGTCGGATTGAATTTCGTCTTGAATCTCGCCTTGGTCTTTCCTCTGAAGGAGCGCGGACTGGCCCTGTCCAGCGCGCTATGTGCCTGGATTCAGGTCATATGGCTGGCGTTGTCGTTGGGGCGCTTTCTGCCTGCGTGGTCGATGGTCGATCTGCTGGGTCCCGCGGTTCGCGCCCTGATTGCGACCGCGGTCATGGGGCTGGTTGTCGGTCAACTTTCGCGCCTTCCGCTCCCGGAGGGCATGTTCAATCCGAAGGGCGCTGTGAGTCTGCTTGCCTATGTTCTGGCGGGTGTAGTGGCCTACCTTGCCGTCTCATGGTGGCTGGGGGCGGAGGAGTTGCGCATGCTGTTTCGCACGCGGGGATCGAGAGGTGGGGGTGACTCGGACCAGTGACACCGTAAGTGACAGGTGACTCGAAGCGGTCCGTTACGACGGCGGCTCCTTCTCTTGTTATTCGGCCACGAAAAAACGCGACGACGTGCCGCCCGGTCCAACGCGCAATCGCACGTGTTGGAGACACCGGGGGCATTGGCCTTCGTAGGCCGTGCCATCGCGATTGCGGTAGATGCGCGTGTACACCGAGCAGCAGTCGAATCGCACGCCGATCCACGGGCGGGGGCCTGCGGCGACCGGTGAACGTTCTCCCTCGGATTGTGCATCCGCCTTGTCTGCGCTCATGCCGGAATCATCGGCCCATCCGTCCGGGACTTCCTCCGGCTGTTCTTCTGCGGGCAGGCTGCGCAGTTCCAGGTAATAGGGCGGTTCGTCGCTCATAAGGATGTGCTATCGGCCGGGTCCTGAGCTGGGGTCCAATTCGCGCCTGACAGCCTGCAAGAGGGAGTCATGATGCGATGCGGCGTGCGCGCAAATTCGGTCAATCTCTTCTGTAATCCGCGCCGCCTGATCTCGATCCGCCAGATCCTGCAGGTTGATTGCAACGCTGAAACGGGCGGCACGAACCGCGGCCTCCGCCAGCGTTGCGGCCACGCCGAGGTCACTCACGATCATTCGACTCGCAAGCGGGCGCAACGCCTCGAGTGCCACCAGCGACCGCTCGGCGACGGCGGCTATTTCCATCGGCACGGAGATGGCATCCATCACGGCCCGTTGAAACTGCAACTCCGACCGGGCGGAATCTTGGCGCGCCTTGCGGACCCTCGTCAGGTTCTCATAGGCCTGGCCGTCGCGATCGATCAGGGTGCGCAGGATCTGGTCCGCACCGAGCAAGCGGTCGGCCAATTCGTCCAATTGCCCACGTGCCGATGTTTCTGTGTCCTTTCGTACGGAGTACGCAACCACCATACGCGCCAGCGCGCAGGCCAGCGCTCCGCAAGCGGCCGCTACCGCTCCGCCGCCGGGCGCCGGAGTTCTTGCGGCCACGGAGTCGAGAAACTCCCCGAGGCTGATGGAGAGACTGCTGTCATTTGCTGTGTTCACGGGGAATTTCTCCGACTTCTTCTCTTCCGACCGAGGAGACAACTGGGCATCCTAGTTCCGCCGCCCGGCCGGCACCACTCGTCAGCGGTCATGCACTCTTCTCGGCGCCGCCCACAAGCCATTCCAACAGATCGGCCATGGTGACGATGCCCAGCAATCGACCGCCCCTGTCCGTCACAATGGCCAGTTCACGCCGAGCCTGCTGGAGCGTGGTCATGGATTCGGCCAGCGTGGCATGCGGGCGAACCGTGGCCACGGGAATGACCTTATCGCCAACGGACTTCCAGTCGTGCCCGCGGAGGAGCCGGTCGACGGAAATCTGTCCGATGATGTGTCGTCGGCCGGTGTCGTGCACGGGGAGTTTGCTGAATCCGTGACGTCGCACGAGGCGGATCAGTTCGCGTCGATCGGCCCGCGCCGAAATGGATATGACGCGATTCTGCGGCACCATGACGGTGTGTACGGGCGTTTCCGACAGCTCGACGACGCGCTTGACCAATCCCGAGTGCTCGGCACCGGATTCGTCGCTCACTACCGCGTCGGAGATCAGCGCTGCGATGCGCCGCTTGGGCTTGGCGCGAGCGACGAGAATGGGATTTGATCCGCCAACGAGTCGGCTCACCACCGTGGAAAACACTCGAAACAGAGAGACCAGCCCGGTCCAGCGGCATGCGGCGCAAAATCCCGCGAGCAGCCAGCCCACGCGGAGCATCAGTCCGTCGGCGTAGACGTGGAAGATGTTCTTGGGAACGACCTCGCCAAGAACGAAGACAATGGGCGTGAGGACGGCGATCGTGTACACCTCGGACTGCCACTTGGTCAGCCCGATGCAGTCCGTGAAGAGAATCGCGACGGCGGACGTGAGCAGATAATTCGCAATGTTGTTGCCAATCAGGATGGACGCGATGGAACCGGGCTCGTCGGCCAAAAGCCGCTCGGTTACTCTCGCCAGCCGGTTGCCCTGTCGCGCGGCAACGTGCAGGCGGACGCGACTGACGCTGTAGAGCCCGGTCTCCGAACCGGAAAAAAAAGCGGAGAGGGAAAGCCCCAGAACGATCCCGACGATGACGACGACCCAGGTTGTCATCGGCCTCCCCCCTTCGAATTGCCATCGCTAAGACGAAGCAGCAGGCGCTCGATCCGGCGACGTCGCATCTTCTCCACGGTAAGGCTCAGATTTCCCAGCCGGACGCAGTCTCCTTCGCGCGGCATCCGCCCCAGTTCGGCAAGGACCAAACCGGCAACGGTATCGAACTGCTCCTCGAGTCCCACCGCAAACCGGCTGGCCCACAGTCGGGCGCTGAGATTGCCGGGGATACGGTACGTTTCCGCATCCACCTGCTCGAACTCCGGCACCGACGGCTCGGCACCCTCATCCGGAATCTCGCCGACGATCCACTCGGAGATGTCGCCCAGAGAGCAGAGCCCGGAGGTGCCCCCGTATTCGTCGACAACTACGGCGAAGTCGGCTTTCAGCTCGCGAAAATAGCGCACGACTTGCAGCAGCGTGGCCTGTTCGGGAACGAACGGCAGCGGACGGATGATCTGGCGGAGCGGCATGCGCTCATCAAGAAAGAGATCGCGCACGAAGAGTACACCGCGGATGTCATCGAGGTCCCGGCCGTACACCGGAAGCCGCCGCCGCGAGCCTGCACGCGCCTGTTCGAGCAACTGCCGCCGCGTGCTGCCGATGTACGCCGCCTTGATATCCACGCGCGGCGTCATCACTTCTCGCACCTTGATTCCGCCGGCGGCCACGGCGGCCTGGAGGAGGTCGTGCTCCCGAGTGTCGATCACCCCCTCGTGGGCGGACTGCTCGACGAGCATACGCAGCTCTTCGCTGGTCACGGGGCCAGCGTGCAGCGATGTCGGACCGAGCAGTCGGACCAGCGGCGCGACCACCCAGACACGGAGCACCCACACCGGAGGTGCAAGCGCGGTTCGCAGCGTGCCAATGAACACCGCGGCGATCGGGGCATAGAGTCTCGGATTGGAGATGGCCAGCGTCTTGGGGACGATCTCTCCGAACGCAATAAGGGAAATGAGCACCGCGGCGCTGAGCGCCAGCGAGACAATCGGGGAATCGCCATGTTGATGCTGGATGGCGATGTACGACAGGGCGAAGATGGCCACGTTGACCAGATTGTTGGCCAGGAGAACGGTCATGAGCAGGCGCTGCGGCTGTTCCATCAGGTGTGCGGCCAGGCGCCGCGCGGTGGACGCGGAACGGGCAAAGGCATGCCGCGACTCTCGGTTTAGTCCGAAGAGCGCCGTCTCCGACCCCGAGACCGCGGCGGAGCAGACCAGGAGCAGAACTAGCCAGAACCAGATCATAGGTGCGTTGGCCCGCGGGACGCCGTTCGCCGCGCCGTCGGTGACGTACCTTCCGGGGCGGATCGACGGACATACTTAGGACGAGCTGTCGGACCGGTCAACGCGCGCCAGCGACTCCTCGATCCGTGCCTGCATCGCCTTGTCATCGTCTTCGCGGGCAAGATCCATGGCCCTGGCGAGTGATTCCCGTGCCTCGAGGAATCGCGCCTGGCGCCGAAGGGCCTCACCAAGGTGGAAGTGAATGACCGCCTGACCGGCGTCAAAATGCAAGGCCCGGCGAAGCGTGACGATGGCTGAGTCGAACTGCCCCAGTTGCACCCGCGCCCATCCCAGTGTGTCGAGCGTATCCGCGGTGGGGTTGATGCGCACGGCCTGTTCCGCATAGTCAACGGCACGCTGATGCTCGCCCATGCGGTCCGAGAGGACGTAGGCCAAATTGTTGAGCACAATCCAATTGTCCGGCTGGTACTGAAGCGCTTCTTCGTACGCCTTGACGGCATCGGTCCAGCGGTCAGCGGACTGGTACAGGTCACCCCGTTCAGCCAGCAGATGGCCACGCCGGCGGTCGTCGGTGGTCTCGGCGAGAAGGCGTTCGAGCCGCTCGTCGGCTTCCTCATAGCGGCCCGCAAGATGCAGGAGCCGGCTCAGCAGGTGGTCATTGGCGCGGTCCAGATCCGCGGAGGGTGGGACCGAACTGAATTTCTCGGCGGCCCTGGCGGCATCGCCGAATGCCAGCATGCTGTCACCGGTGACAACGCGAACGCTGTCCATGGATTCGCCCACCGCGCGATCCATGGCCATGCGAAGGGCACGCACGGCGTCCTCGTTCCGTCCGGCCCCGGCAAGCAGCCTTCCCCATCGTGACAGAACTTCCGCAGAAGCGCCGTCCCGTTTGGCAAAGGCGGCGAGCCACTCTGCACCCTCGGCATTTCGTCTTGAACTCAGGTAAACGTCCGCCGCCTGGACGAGGCTTGCCGGCGCGTAATTGTTTCGCTCTGCGGCCGTGCGCGCGTCGGAAATCGCCCGGTCGATCTGGCCTCGCCGGAGGGCGACGGCGCTGCGAAGAAAGTACCAACTTCCTGAAGCAGCGGTCCCAGCGCGGTTGATCTCCGCGGTCACGAGTCGTTCCGCATCCGCCACGCGGCCCACCTGTAAGTAGGCACGGATCAAGGCTTCGGTAACCTTCGGGTGATCGCCAGGCTCGCTCGCCGTTGATTCCAGTTCTCCCAGCCATTCGGTTTCCCGTCCCGTCTGGCGGTAGAGGTCCGCAAGGCGGAGTCGCGGTGCGAGCCCGAAGGCCGTGGGATCAATGAGCTTCAGCGCCTCGAGATCATCAATCGCCGCCGGCGCCCGCCCGCGCATCTCGTAGAGGCTGGCACGAAGATAGTGGGCGTAGGGATCGCGCGGCCTGGCTTCGATGAAACTCGAAATGGCCGTCAGCGCCTCGCCGGCGCGGCCCTGACGGGATGCCACCTCAGCCAGCCAGAGCATCCCGCGCGGATCATCCGGATAGGACTGCCGATATTGATCGACGTACTCCTGCGCCTTTTCCAGGTTCTCACCGCCGGATAGCACGCATCCGATCCGCACCGCAAGCACGTCTTTCAACCCCGGATTGGCTTCCGCGCGCCCAATTTCCACCGCCCGATCCAGCCATTTGAGAGCTTCGGCGGGGCGATCCAGAGCGCGCATATACAGATCACCCAGACTGCGGCAGACCTCGAATGTTCGCTTCGTCTCCGCCGCTGCCAGAAGGACCGATTCGGCTTGGGTGGCATCACCCTCGCCAAGGTGGTGCGCAGCGACAAGCACCATGGCGTTGGCCCGTTCGGACGGGTCGGTTTGCCGGTCGACGAACGCCCGGGATACTTCGAGGGCGCGGTCGGGCCGATTCACGCGGCGGTAGAATTTTGCCGCGGCGATCACGACGTTGCGATCTTCCGGTCGCAATGACAAAAGGCGATCGTAGTACTTCGCCGCCTCATCGATCTGCCCCGCGGACTCGTGCAGCGAAGCGAGCCGCGCGATATTGGCGATGTCGTCGGGCTTATCGGCCAGGCGCGCTTCGCGCTGGGCGATGGCAGCCTTGGGGTTCTTGTCCTCCTGTTGGAGGAGCAGCTCCTCGCGCACCCAGGGATCGCCGGGCATCAGGCGGGCGCACATCTCGAGATGCCTGCGGAATGCCTCGTCGTCGCCGGCGCTCTTGGCCAGCGCGGCCAGCGCTTTGTGGGCAATGGCGGCCTGCGGATTCACCGACACGGCCTGTTCGAAATAATCGCGTGCCCGATCGGTCTGGCCGGTCCGCTGGTAGCAGATCCCCAGGTTCGTGAGGGCGTCCACATCGGTTTTCTGCGACCGCAGGGCTTCCGTGAATGCCACGATAGCGCGATCATTCTCGCTGCGCAGCATGTAATAGAGCCCCAGGAGTGTCTGTCCCTCGGCGCCGTCCGCGTTGGTCTCTTTCGCGACCTTGATGGCCTCCTTGGCCGCCTCGTCGTTGCCGATCTCCTGAGCCAGGCGCACCTCCGAAAACAAGAGCGCCCGCAGGTGGGCCGTCGTAGCCAATTGTGCCGAAGGCGTGTCCTTGGCGAGCAGGTGTTCACGAGCCGTGCGCAGCGCCTCCAGCGCCTTCTGCTTTTCGCCGGCTCGAGCGTACACGTCGCCCAGGCCCCATGCCCGCAGAAACGCGTCGGGCTCTTCTTGAAGAAGTGCCACGAACGCATCCCGGCGCTGCTCGTCCGTCAGGTCCTGCCGCACGGCGACGGCCAGACGCTGCAAGGTTCGATCGTCCGGGGCGGCTTCCAGCGCCTTCTTCACGAGAGCGGATGCTTCATTACCGCGATTGCGGGCGAGCAACTCGGACGCCGCGACGGAGAGCAACTGAACGTTCGTCGGGTAGGTTTGCGTACCTTCCAGAAGCGTTTCGATGGCTTCGTCCGGTTTCCCCTGGAGCGCGAGATCCTTGGCCTTGAGCAACACGGCCTGAGGCCCCTCGCCCGAGACCTCCATCGCCTGTGCCACACGCCCCTGGCGCTCCAACAGCGCCGCCTGGAGGGAACGCGCTTCCGTGTTTTGCGGATCGGCCAGCAGCACCTCGGAGAGTACGGAGGTCAATTCCGGGTTGTCGATGTCGTTGCTCTCGATCAGGCTGCGCGCGTACAGGAGCATCGTTCCCGATTCGCCCTGTGCCCGGGCCATGGGCATGACGTCTTCGAGAACGTCTCTCGCTGCGCCGGGTTCACGAAGGCGAAGGTGAAGCCGGGCCAGAATAATCTTGTTTTCCCAGTCCATCTGACCGGCCGCGGTGTAGCGCTGGTCGGCTTCGCGGAGGTCCGCCAGTGCCGCCCGGTCATTTCCTTCCGTCAGGAGAATTCGCCCACGTTGGCTGATCGCCCGGGGGTGGTTGGGGAACTCACCGCTCGCCCGATCGACATAGTCACGGGCGCGAGCGAGCCACGCCTGGCGATCCTCCGGACGATTGTCCGTGATGGCATCGATGGCCAGATCGACGCTGGCTTGCGATGCCAGGATCAGCAGGCTGAATGTGGCCACCCGGTTTCGGGCGCCCTCGAGCCCCTGTCGATCCAGACCTAGTGACAAGCGCGCGTCACAGGTCTTGACCACGTCGGCCGGACGCTGCGATGCACGATACAACTGGGCGAGTTGCACATAAGCGCCGTACTGCTCCGGGGCGACCGCGATCGCCTCCTGCAGTGCCTTTTCCGCTTGGGGAAACAGCTCTTCCGCCGAGCCCAGTCCCGTGTTGCCGCGGCGCGATCGCGACCACTGGCGAACGAGAAATCGACCCTGCCCGGTGAGGATCTCGGCGCGGAGCTCCCTGTCAATTCCCGCTTCTTCGAGCGCCCGGCGGAAGGCCGCGACCGCTTCCTGGCGGCGGGCGCGTGCCCGGTCCTGCGTTTCCTCATCGCCGGGCGGTGTGGCCAAGGCCTGGGCATAAGCGAGCTCGGCTCGGGCAGCGTCCTCGCCTTCGCCGGCCCGTTCAATCCGCTTTTTGAGCAACGCAAGACCTTCGTCTCGTTGACCGGCGTCGATCATGGCCTCCGCCAGATCGGACGCGTACTCGACGTTTTTCGGCGCGAGCTCCACGGCGCCCGTCAACGCAGCCAATCCGAGCTCGGTATTCCGCGGGTCGTCTCCCGCCAGCTTGACCAGCGCCTTTCCGCGGGCATTCTCGGCAAACGCCCGGTCGGCGTCGGTCAGACGTTCTCCCAGGTCGAGCAAGGCCGCTGCGCTGCGGGCGACCTCCCGCCAGTCGCCCAGGTTCTCGTAAAGATCAGCAAGCCCCAGACGCAGATCCAGCAGTTTGCGATGTGCCTCGACAAGCTCCGGTCGTTCGACCAGTGCTTCCTGCCAGGCCCCGACGGCTTCCGCCACGCTTCCCTCGTTCAGTCGCATCTCGCCCAGCGGCAGCAGGTACACCGCGTCGCCGCTCACCTTCCGGGCCCGGAGGTACCAGTCGCCCGCCTGGCGCCACTGCCCGTGGTCCGCCGCTTCGTCGGCCAGCGCCACGAAATGCGCCGGATCACGCCGGCTGAGTTCGCGAATGATGATCAGACCCGTGACCATCAATGCGCCGAAGACGATCAGCGTCAGAACCAGAACAGCCCACTTGTTGATACGCTTCGTGCTCATGACGACTTCATCCATGCAGTTCGGGCTGCTGGACCCTACCCTGCTTGTTTCTTTTCCTCGACGGCGGTGGGTTTTTCCGACTCGTTCCAGATCGGCCAGTGGTCGCGCTCGAGAACGCCCAGGACCCGCTCCAGGAGCTTGCCGCCGTTGAGCAGATGCTGCTCGCGCGTCGCCGCCGGAAAACTGAACTCCACCTTGCTGAAGTACGCGTGTTCGATCAGCGGGTTGTTGACCCGCCGGCGCACGCCCTCTCGAGTGGCCACATATTCGCCGTTGCAACGGAACGTGTACACGACGGAAACCTGCTCTCCGCCGTGAACGGCCGTTTTGACGAACGTGAGGATCCGAACGGGAACCACCGATTCTCCCGCCAGCCCATCGGGAAGGACGATTTCCTTGTTCTCGTGGGCTTGCGCAGGCTGGTAGCCGAAGCCCAGGTAACAGGCGTCCGGCGTGTGCGGTACCAGATCGCTTCCGCCCGTGTAATAGGTCACGAAGAGCGTCACAACGCGAAGTGGGCTGGCCGGGTCGACACTGGTGTCCTCCAGTACCCAGTAGATGTACTCGTCCGTGCCCAACTCCTCGATCATGGTCGGCTCGAGGCGTTCCCGCCGGACCACGCGGTACGGAAAGAGCGCGGTTTCGTCCAGCGAAGCCAGCGGCGCACGAAGCGGAATGGGCTTTTTCACCAGCGAGACGCGCAGATAGCTCGTTACCGGTCCGGCGAGGATCGCCCCGACTCCCAGCATGACAACGGCCGTCACGAACGGCCAGGTAATCAGGCGAACGCGCGGTTCAGGATCGGTGGAGGATTGACTCAAATCCATGGAACGAAAGAGGTTGGATCTCTTTGAGGCCCCGGAATCTGCCAAACAAGTATAGGACGCGCCGCGGGCCGGTCAAAAGGGAAACGCGCGCCCGGCGTCGGGGAACACCCTCCCGAGCCGGTCTGCCCACTCGTTCATCGACATCGCCCTCAAGCCCGTCGAGTCGGGGCAGGCCCTGTCTTGGGAGAACGCTCCGGGCGTCATCTGGACTCTGCCGGTCGGCCGGGCCTCCTCTACCTGCCATCGGCAGAATTTGCCGATCTCTATCGAGCCTGGTCGGCCTCGGACCGATATACAAGATTGAGCAATCGCTGAGTCGGGCGATCGCCGGGCGCCTGATTTCGGAACGTGACGATCCCGGCATTGCCGAAACGTTCAATGTCCAATTCAGCAACAGGTCCGACCGTCCAGGCATCGAGCAAGCCCCGGTGCGTCATATTCGGTGCCGGCGGCCACGGACGCGTTGTGCTCGACATCCTCGCCAACATGGGGACGTTCGAAGTCGTCGGCTTCGTGGATTCCAATCCGCGCCTGGAGGGGCGGCGCATCGACGGGTTGCCCGTTCTCGGCCGACCCGATCAGCTTGACCATCTCCGCGAGAACCACGGCCTCGAGTGCGCCATCGTTGCCATCGGCGACAACGGCGCTCGCCGCGAACTGGCCGATCGTGCCGAGAGCCTGGGGCTCACGCTGATCAACGCCATTCATCCGTCAGCCAACCTCGCCCGCAACGTCAGCCTGGGACGTAACATCGTTGTCGCAGCCGGCGCACTGGTCTGCGCGCACTGCCAGATCGGCGACTCCGCCATTCTCAACACGGGCTGCATCGTCGATCACGAATCGCTCATTGGCACGGCCACGCACATCTGCCCCGGAGCTCGACTTGCCGGCCGCGTAACCGTGGAGTCCGGCGCATTCGTAGGAATCGGGGCGACGGTGATTCAGAGCGTCCGGGTGGGCTATGAGGCGATCATCGGCGCCGGCGCGGTCGTTGTGGAGGATGTCGCGCCGATGTCCACGGTGGTCGGGGTGCCGGCCCGTCCGATTCGGATGGCCCAGTCTTCCAGGGAAGCCCATCGCTGGCTCCTGCCGGAGCTTGCCCGCGCCCAGCAGATTGCCCAGATTTCACATCCTGCGGCCGCCGACGCGCTGTCGTTCCCCGATTAGCCGGCGCATTACCCTTTCTCCGGGTATTGATGGGTTCTGAAGTGGCGGTCAATGGACCGCTGGTGGGGTGACTGAGGGAATCGCAACTCCTTCGGCTGTCCGCCGGTCGCGCCGATGTACCGAAAGGCGTGTCATAGTCTCCGGAACAGCATACGCCTCAGTAGTTACGCCAACTCCCCCAATGGGCGCTGGAACCGGCGCCGCATCGAAGAGAAGGACTATATTTCGCATTGACCTTGTGGTATGCCAATTGTTAGGATGCCTTCCGATTCAAACTGCTAAGAATTCGGAGGCCTCAACATGTCTGCTGCGCCAACCGACCGAATGGATACCTCGTGCGCATGTGGTGCCCGATTCCGCGTGCCCACGAGTGCCGTGGGGAAGAAAGCCAAGTGCCCCAAGTGCGGCGTCGTTTTCACTATTCAGGCCGGTGAAATGGCCCAGGCTCCATCGCTGAATGCCAACGTCAAGCTGCCCCCCAAGCCGAAGCCCGCGGCCCCCGCCTCCGTGGAAGCGTCGAGCGGAAGCGACGCCGATTCGCTGCTCGACGATCTTGCCCAGATGGAGAGGCAGGCTCCGGCCGTCGGCGGTTCTACTCCCGCTGCGCTGTGCGTGAAGTGCGGCCAGGCACTCGCCCCCGGTGCCAAGGCCTGCATGAACTGCGGGTATAACAGCGCAACCGGCAAGACGGTCCGCGCCGCTTCCGCACGACAGGTCAAGGTGGCCAAGGCGATGTCTGAGCGAGGGCGATTTGCCCTTGGGGTGACATTGTCCGGCGTTGCCGCGCTGGTCTCGGCGTTAATCTGGTTCACTATCGCCAAGGCAACTTTGTCGGAGTTCGGACTGCTGGCCTGGGCGGTCGGTCTGGCATGCGGCTTGGGGATGCTGAAGGGTTGGGGCAAGGAGAGTCCCATCGGCGGTCTCATTGCGGCGGCGATGTCAACGGGAGGCATCGTTCTGGCGAAGGCACTGATCTTCGGTTTGATCGTTTACGCGTCACTGACCGGAAACACCGATGACATCAAGATTCAGCGCCTCGTGGTCGCCGACCGACTGACGCAGCAGCGACTGGAAGAAGAGGGCGTATACGATGACGAAGAATGGGACAAACGCTACGACGAACTTTATCCGCAGATGGAGATCAGGGCGCAGGCGATGTCTGACGGCAAGGTCCGCGAAATGATCCAGGAGCTCCGAGACGAGAACGCCGGAGGGAAAGCGCTGGAGGGTGAGACTGGAGCGAAGCGATCGAGACTGGCATCCTTCCAGGCACAAAAATCAGCGACCTTGGCGTTGGCCATGCCGTTGGACCGAAGTTGGGCGGAAACCTATAAGAAGCAGGTCCTGGAGTTGGGGAGTCTTGCTGAAGCCGAGCTCGACACCAGAATCAGGGAGATGGAAGCCTGGGAGGCAAGTGGCAAATGGAATGACGAGGAGTACATACGCGCGGCATGTATCACAGAACTCGCTAGCAAGGAACTGAGGGAAGACACCGATCGGTTCGATTTCTCGGCGCCCGTGGAGCAGCGTAGCAAGATCTGGGCCGAGTGGGTCGAGAAAGGTACGGCCGAGTGTCAGGAAAAGTCGCACGAAGAGCGAGTAGCGTTCCTGCGAGAAATCGAGCGCAAGGATGAGCGCGACGGAAAGATCGGACATCTGGCTTTGCATCGCGCAGGGCAGCGTGCCAACCAGGCCGGTCTTCCCCCCGAATCGGACACGCGCGACGAATACTACGAGGAAGAAGAATCGAAACTGGCCGACGTGGACGACGCGACGCTCGACCGCGAGATTGCCGCGTTGGATGCCTGGGAGAAGGAGCATCGTTGGAACGACGAGCAGTATGTTCACTCGCTGGTCGCGTATCACTTCGCCCGAGTGGAGTCGTCGGAGCGGCTTGAGCCGCGCTGGGAAGACGACGATGACGAGAACGACGAACTGACGGATGAAGAGTGGGCTGAGGTCTACCAAGCAGGGGTGCGCCGCGCCGATTCGTTGGGCCCGGAAGAGCGCCTGACACTCGCTCACAAGATCGATAGCGGTGAAATCTGGCGAGAGCAGATGGAACAGGAATCCGGTGGCCAAGTTACCGCCGCCGCCGTCGGATTGTTCAGCGCGTTCTTCCAGTCGATGTTCCAGCCGATCGACCTGCTCTTTTTCGGTTTGGCTATCTTCACGGCCTACAAGATCGGGGCCAAGGGCACCGCCGAGGATAACTGACCGACAAGGCGCTACTCGACCGGACCGTCCCCCGGGCATCCAAACCGTCCCATCAGCGGGACGGCGCTTACCGCAATCTCGCCATCGCGAATCGTCGTGTAGTCGCTCGGGCCGCGCTCCTCGCGAAGCCAGTATGAGGCGCCATACGTGAATTCCAGCAGACTTCCCTCTTTGTGCTCGCGGCGATTGAACTTCATGGGCATGGCGTGTCCCGCAACGGGAACACGGCGGACGCGCTCCTGCCACGTCTCGGGAATCGGGCTCGGCATGTTGATGTTCCAGAATCCCGCGGCCGGCAACTGTTCTTCCAGCAGCCCCGGAAGCAGCTCCTTGGTAACCTCCCGGGCGCGGTGCCAGTCGATGTCCACGTCCTCCCGTACCGCCTGCGAGACGGCGATCGCCGGAATGCGGAGGATGGCCGCTTCGCGAGCACCGGCCACGGTTCCCGAGTAGTAAACGTCCACGCCCGCGTTGGCTCCGCGATTGACCCCCGATAGCACCAGGTCGATCTCCTCGCCGATCAACTCGGCAAACGCCAGCCGCACGCAGTCGGCCGGCGTACCGTCCACCGCGTACATCTCCCCGTAATGATCGTGCCGCAGGCGTTCCACGGCGATCGGCCGGCGCAGGGTGATCGTGTGGCTGCATGCGGAACGCTCGGATCGCGGCGCCACCACACGCACCTCACCAAGGCGGCGCGCGGCCTCGTACGCGGCGTGCAGACCGGGGGCTTCATATCCGTCGTCGTTGGTCAATACGATGAGCAAGGCAACGTCCTCAAAAGTGTCCTGTATTGGTTTTCGCGATGGCTCCCAGAGCGGCAGCCTAACTTGGCGAAACGCATCTGTCGCAGACGTCCCGTAACTGAGATTCTCTCGATCCTGATCCGACGGGTCCGATCGGATCCGATCCCAGAGGCCCTCGCACACCGATGTCCGATAGCGGTCTCGGAGAATCCTCGGCGAAGTTTGCCTGCCTCGCGAGAAACATCGTACGTTCAAAAGTGTGTTAATACCCCATACTGCCCAGATTCCACAAGCGCGAGGATTTCCCGCCTCGGCGGCATTGCCTCGCGCCATGAGCGAGTGTGGCGGAATCCAACGGAATTCGAACGAGTGTCGGCGAACGTCACCTCCTTATGCCGACATCAACCCGTTCCGCCGGCCGGCGGTGGAACGGCACACGCCGGACTTTCCGGTCTTTCCGGCGAACGGCATGGTCGGCGTGCCCGCAATAGTCGGGACGCCAATGGGGGGCTGCCGAGATGATCGATAACACCGCCCAGCTTGATCGCGTGGACATTGAACTGCCCGCCTCCGCTCCATCGGTCCGACTGACCGCTGGCGTGGGCTCGGCCGGGCAAAAAACCTGGAACCTGCGACGACCGGTTACGGTCATCGGTTCGAAGCGCCCGGCGCACATCGTCCTTCACGATCAGGACGTCAGCAACGCGCACTGTGTCATCGTCAATACCGGGCGGGAAGTGCTCCTCAAAGATCTCTGGACCTCCAGCGGGACGTTGTGCAACAAGCAACCGGCTAACCTCACCCTGCTCAAGGACGGCGACATTCTCACCGTGGGTGGCACCAGCATCCAGATCGCCATCCGCGTGCCCGAGAACGAGTCCGATGACTCCGGTTGCGGCCTTACCTACTCCGAACCGACGAAATTCGCAAAGCCTCTCGTTGTCCGATTGGACCACACCGACACGAAGTGGGAGGTTGATGACGCCGTCGTACTGGTTGGCCGGCACGAACGGTCCACCATTCGAATTGACCACGACGAAGTCGTGCGGCGGCATCTGATCATCTTCCGTTTTTTGGACGGTCCGGCCGTTTTCGAATTGGGCAGCAAGTCGGGAATGACGCTCAATGGAGGCACGTGCAGCATCGCGGCACTTCGACCCGGAGACCGCGTGGGCATCGGGCCGTGCACGCTGAGCTTCGAAATGGTCGGCGTGCCCAGTTGGGATGACGCTGCGAGGGAGAGCGCCGCAGGCGAAGCGGCGGAGTCCAGAACGGTTCCGGTAAGTGCCGCGCCTTCGATACCCTCCATCCCGTCGATTCCGCTGCCGCCTTCGAGAAATGACGTGGTCAGGTTGACGGAAGAGGCGGAGACGGCTGCCGGCGACGCTCAGCCGACCCTCGAGTACATCGAGGGCGAGCTCCTCAAGTTGCAGAAGAACATCTCCAACTCGTGGGAGCGGCTCAACCAGTGGCAGGAGCAGCTTCGCGAGGATGCCACGCGGATCAGCAAGCAAAGCGCCGGCTTGGAAGTCCGAGAGGCGGAGCTCGAAGCCAAGGACGCCGCCCTGCGGGGACAGCTTCACGATCTGACCCGCTACCACGAGCAGATTACGGAGCGGGAGCGGGAACTCGCCAAGAAACTCGCCGAGATTCAGTCCGAAAGGGACAAGGCCCTCCAGCAGCAGACCGACCTCGTTCGCCGTGAAGGCGACGTCGCGCGCCGTAATGACGAGCTGCAGCGCCGCGAGCACGTGTTGGCGCAACGCTGGGCCCGACTGCTTGCGGCCACCTGTCCGCACTGCGGCCGGCCCATTCGCCCCGACGGCGGCGACAACCAGAACGGCAACCGTCAAACCCTTTAGCTGAGTCGGTTCACACGGGCCATCCACCCACGCTTGCCGCGGTCATCGTGTCGGCAGGGCGTTCAGCGTCGCCGTCGCGCCGGCGAGCAGTACGATGTCCTGCGATTCGAAAGGCCGCTCCACGTCCGGCAGGTACCAGCGGTCGTTTCCCACGGACGATCTCCGGAAACCGACCACATGGACCTCCCGTTTGCGGCGAAGGTCCATCTCGGTGAGCTTCTTGCCGACCCAGTTCGGGGGAACGGGCCGCTCGACCACCGAGAAATCGTCGCTCACCGGGAAATAATCCAGCATTCCACGTCCCAGCAGGAGACCGGCCAGACGTTCCGCCGCTTCCCGCTCCGGGAAGATCACCTTCGTGGCCCCGACCATCTGGAGAATCTCGGCATGGGCCGGGCTCAGCGCCTGCACGACGATGTTGGGCACCTTCAGCTTCTGGAGACGGTTGGTGACGAGAATGCTCGGCTCCCAGTGCTCGCCGAGGTCGATGATCGCGCAGTGGAGTCCCTTGGGAAACAGCTCCGTGATCACGCCGGGATTCAGTGCGTCTGCCTTGACGACATTGGACGACAGCTCGCTTGCCCACTGCACCTTCTTGTCGTCATGGTCGATGACAACGACGTCACACTTGCGTTTCAGGAGGCTCTCCAGGATGCACTTCCCGAATTGCCCCAAGCCGATAATGGCGTAGTTCTGCATGTCGATTATCCGATGGCCAGTTCCTCTTCCGGGAATTCGTACAACGGCGGTTTCTTCGGCCGAATGACGGCAAGGGCGACAGCCAGTGGCCCGAGCCTGCCAACCAGCATGCAGACGATGATCAGCAGTTTTCCGGAAACCGACAACCCTGCCGTGATTCCCGTGCTGAGGCCTACCGTACCGAAGGCGGAGACCGCCTCGAACGCCAGAAGCATGAATCGGTCGCCGCGGATGTCGCCGACCGGCCGCTGTTCCTCGGAGATCAGCAGGCCTGCCACGACCAGGGTCAGGAAAATAAGGCTGAGAATCAGGATAAGGAAAGATCGGCGGACAACCGCGACCGGTATCGTGCGGCGGAACAGCGCCACGGTCTCCGTTCCACGGAGTCGCGCACGTACCGAGGCAAGCACCACCGCCATCGTCGTGACCTTGATTCCACCGGCGCAACCGCCGGACGCGCCTCCGATGAGCATCAGGAACATCGTGAAAAACAAGGTCGGCTCGCGCATGAGCCCGAAATCCAGCGTATTGAACCCCGCGGTTCGCGTCGTTACCGATTGAAACCACGACGCCAGCAGCCCTGTGCCCCGGCTCGTGCCGTACATCACGCCGTTCCACTCAAATCCCATGAAAAGCAGGATTCCCAGTGCCCACAGTGCGACGTTCGCCGAAAGCACCGTCCGGGCGTGAAGCGGCAGCCGGTTTCTGCGTCGACGTATCAGCATCGCCGCCCAGACGAGTAACTGGTAGATCGCGATGAACCCCAGGCCGCCGAGAATAATCAGAGAGGTGATGGTGAAGTTGACGCCGACATCGCTCTGGAATCGTTCGAGGCTGTCCGGAAAGAGGGAAAAGCCCGCATTGCAGAACGCGGAAACGCTGTGGAATATCGCATTCCACCACGTCGACGACGCTCCCAGATGCCACTTGAGGAATATCGTGCCGACCGCCTCAATCAGCACCGTCGAGAACAGCACCCAGAACAGGAGGCGAAGGGGGTTCACGCGCACCGCCGCAAGCGTGTCCTTTGCCGCAAGAACGTGCGACATCGTTGCGCGCCCTGCGGCGAGCAGCAGGAACGTGGAGAGCGTCGTGATGCCCAGTCCGCCCATTTGTATAAGTACGAGCACGACGGTCTGCCCGAACGTCGAGAGCTGCTCGCTGATGGTCACCGTGGTCAGGCCGGTCACGCACAGCGCCGAGGTCGAGGTGAACAGCGCATCGATCCAGGCCAGCGGTTCGCCCGCCGCCGCGCCCGGAAAGCGCAGGAGTATCGCCCCCACGAGCACGACCCCGATCCACGCCAGTGCGACGCGAACCGGGCCGGTGAGCCGTCGAGCGGGGCGCTCGCCCGTTGCCGAGGAGTTCGTTGCCAAGAGGATCTCCCTAGGACTTCACGCAATCTTGGATGGCCTGAGCAATGCGGTCAATGCGCGGCGCAGGGAGCGCTCCTGGCGCGGGAGCATGCGTTTCTATCCGGCCAAGCAAGGCCGTGTGGACGTGGCAAGCGCGATACCGAGCAATCGCCGGCGTGGGATCAACTGCCGTTGGATTAGTGGTTTCGATCATCAGGAGTTTCCGCACCCGAGTGCCGCGCTCGGGCAGCGCGGCCTGCCAGGGCCATGCCGCCGGCCAGGATGAGCGTCGACAGCATCCCGACGCCACACCGGGGAATTGTCGGAACCGCCGCGGGACCGTTTGCCTCATACGCCCCGAGATCACTCGCGCTGCCCGCTTGTTCTCGGTCACGGCCCGATTGATGTTTGACATACTGGCGCTCGACCCGGTGGTCGGGAAGCGCCCCGGGCGAGAGCGGTGCGGCGCCGTCGATGCAATCGGAATCTGCTGCCAGCGTGAAATCCTGTCCCGCGAAATCCGCAAACCCGGGCTCGTTCGTTTCAATGGACGTTCCGTCGTCGTGGATCATGCCCCCGAGTCCGCCGAAACTGTCCACCCATCCGGGCTTGAGCCAGTTGTGGCTGAGATCGAGCACGCCGTCGCTGTCGAGCGCTGCCAGTCCGCTCCCCGCCGTCGTCACGAAGAAGATGTTGTTGCGGGCGTCGCAGTGGTTGTCATTAGTCGAAAGGCGAAACAACGTCGTGCTGTCCGTCCGAAGCGAAACGACCGTGTTGTGATAGAAATACAGCGTGCCGTTTCGATAGGCGCTCGTGGTTCCGCTGTCGCCGCCGTAGTGGACAATCTGCTTGTTTCCTTCTCCGGCCGGCTCGATCAGGATGTTTCCATAAACGAACGTGCTCGTGTAGCCCGGGTCCGATCGGATCAGTGCGCTGTCCTCTCCGTCAACCAGGTCCAGTTGACGGTTGCCACCCTCAATCCAATTATACCGAATGACCAGACCGGCCGAACGGTCCTTGAGGTTGTTGCCGCCCGCGCCGTCCTGCAACGAGCCGAATCGATTGTACTGGAAGACCATGCCGATCCCGGCAACGTACACGTTGTGCTCATAAATGCTGCCGACGTTGCCGTTGCCGTGGATGTAATTGCCGTCGATCAGGATGTCCGACGCCGCTTCCTCATCGCTCGAGGAAACGAACAGCCCATTCCCGCTGTCACGCAGAATGCAATTGCGAATTGTGATGTGCTCACCGCGCTCAACGTGAATCGCGGCCGCATTCGCCGCGTAGTTTTGGACGCCGCCGGCGTCATCGGTGAAGGCGTTCGGTGGGCGGGCCCCTCGAATGTCGAGGTTCTCAATGACCACGTATTGGGGAAGCGTGTTGGATGGGATCGACGAGCCGCCGACTTTGATCACGGAGCGGGGTTCGTTCCAGTAGTCGAGCGCCAGTCGGGTCGTGGCGTTCTCGCCGTCAATGATGGGCAGCGCGCCGTTGGGCCCGGCGACCCCGCTGACGACAATGGGCTCGTTCGCCGTACCGGCGCGCCCGATGACCCACTTCTCGCGATAGGGCGAGGACCGCCAGTGAATCAACACCACATCACCAGCGGACACCGATTCCCAGGGAACCGCGCCGATCGTCGCATAGGGCATGCCGTCGCCCACTTCGAACGTTGTTCCAGACGCTTCTGTCGCAACCAGAGAAATCGCGATGGAGGCCGCGATAATGACAATCGTAACCACTCGCCCCATGCGTCGGCCCCAGTGATGGTTCTGTAACGCCGCCCCTAGCGCATCACCAGTCCCGTGATCGTCGCCTCGAAGACCACCCGGCCTTCCTTGATGCCCTGGGTGCGGGAAACGAACTTCCGGGGACGCTTCTCCATGGCCTCCGCCAGGACATAAAGACGATCTCCCGGGAATGCCGCCTCCCGGAACTTGCACTGATCGATCCCCCCGAAAGCCATGAATGTGCTGTCCGGCTGCGTCCACTGCGAGGCGAACGCGGCCGTTTGCGCGGCGATTTCCAGCATCAGCACGCCGGGCATGAGCGGCCGTCCGGGAACGTGCCCCTTTGCCCACCACGGGTCGTCGCCGCAATCGTGAAACGCGACCACACGCCGGCCTTCCGGGTCAATGTAGCAGGCCCCGTCGAGGAGCATGAATTCATAACGGTGGGGCAGGCGGGCGTAGATCTGCTCTCGCGTAATCTGGACGCTGTTCAGGTCCACGTCGTCCAGCTCGAAGAGCAGGGGAGGGGGCATGACGATTAACACTCCTCATCGCGTCGGACGCAATACCGAGACTGTCGGCCGTCCCTGTCCAGGCTACGGCGGGAATGCTGCCCGCGCCGCAGCGCAAACCGCCAGACCCGCGCGCCGGGCGCACGCGCCCGGTCACGCTCCGGCCTGCGGTGATCCTGTCGCCGCTCGCGGGGAGGGTCAGACGTTTGATTCGGAGCGCACTTCGAGGATTTTCTTGCGCACTTCCTGGGCGGCCTGCTTGATGTCCTGCATCGACTTGCGGACGCGGGTGCCGGCCGCTTTGTTGCCACCGGTCGCCTTGCGCACGTCTTCTGCCGCCGCCTCGACCAGTTCCCGTAGACGTTCGTATTCTTCCATGCCAACGCCTCTCCAAAGAAAGGTATGCCCGTTCATTCGGGGATCGGTCCCGCCCTGTTCGGACCGGGAGTCTATCACCGCACCAAGTCTCCGGCAAAGTAGATTAGTCGGCTGAAACGGCCCTGACGCATCAAAGAATGCGGTTTTCCGAGTCGATTGTCGCGTTGGGCTTATCCAACCGCGCCATTCTACCCAGTATCTTGCGGATCCACTGTTCATCCTCCCCCGGCCGGATTAAAGCATGTTTGATTTTTTTTGCGTTTCAGGTGATAGGCCCAATCCTTCTTGCGCGGCAAATGTTTGGAGCGGGGAAAGCGTCCGCGCCGATACAGCCACCATGCGCAGGAAGTGCGCTGGAAGGTGCGGGACGCGCCTTCGGTTCGAGCGGCGCTGCCGGCGGTTTGCGCGCGGAGGTTCGTGCATGTGGCGGCTGAATTCAGCATTTCTCGGTCAATCTGCCCGATTCGCGGCTCTTTTGGGCCTCTTGGTCGGAGGGTCGGCGTTCGGCGATTCCCAAGCCCTTCGCTCGAGACAATTCGACCTGGAGTACGTCTCGAATGAGGATGCACTGCCGCTTACCGGCGTGCGAATCTGGTACACCGTCGATGATGGCGCCACCTGGAGCTTCCTGGTGGCCGACGAGGACCGGCAGTCTCCAGCCTCGGTCGAAGCTCCACGAGAGGGGCGTATCGGTCTTTACGTTGTACTCTCCAACGCGGCCGGCGATTCCGCGCCACAACCCGAGGCTGGAACCGCGCCGCAGCAGCGCATTCTGGTTGATGCGACGCCTCCGGTTGTGCAGCTTCATCCCTTGCAGGAGGCCGAATCGCTTGGCCGCCGCGTCATTCGCATTCGCTGGACCGCCATCGACGCTTTTTTCCCCCCGCGCCCGATCGAGTTGCACTTTCGCTCCCAGGGAACCCAGGACTGGTCGGTGCTGACGCCTGACCCGCTGGCGAATACCGGGCAGTACGACTGGCTGGTTCCCGACGGTTTTGAAGGTCCTCTGGAGATTCGCGTTGCGGCCACGGATCTTGGCGGGAATCGTATCGTCAGCGAGATGAAGCGGATGGAGGTTCCGCGGGTACGTGCAACGGATATCGCTTGGCTGACGCGGGGATCCGGGGTGCCCGACCCCATAACCGAAAAACGCCCTGCGGAAATCCCCGCCGCGGCGCGGGAGCGAGCGGCCCGGCTCTTCGCGGAGGGGCTGGTCGACCGCGATCGTGGCGACTATCGTCAGGGCGTCGCCAAGCTTCGCCGTGCGGTGGAGCTCGATCCGTTCAATACCGAGGCCTTCGCCGAGCTTGGTAACCTGCTGTTCCAGATCGGCGAGGAGGAACGGGCCCTTTCGGCGTTTGACATTGCCCTGATGCAGGACCCGAAATCGCGTTCGGCGTTGCAGGGTTCGGCCCGCGTACTGGGAAAGCAGGGCAATTACCAAAGCGCAGCGCAGCGACTACGCGCCGTTCTGCGCAACGACCCCCGCGATGCCGAGGTCTGGTTGAATCTCGGGGACGTGGCCATCTACCAGGGCGATGAGGTTCTGGCGCGGGATTGCTACGATCGGGCGGCCCGAATCAATCCCCAGGCTCGGGAGACCGTCGAGCAGGCGCGGCGGCGCCTGGCGCTGATGGACAATGCGGCCGGAACGCCGCGGCAGGGCGAATCGACGGGCGATTCCGGGCCCGGTATCGCAGCCACACCCTGACGGTCGAATGATCGCGGGGATCGCGTCGCGAAAGTGGCACATCGCCGCAACTCGGCGCGGCGGCTTGGCAGAAACTATGGTAAAGGACGGCGAAGTTCATCCCGTGTACGCCATCGTCGGCGCGGAGCGTTTTCTCGTGAGGGAGGCGCTGACGGCGCTTCTTGAACGCCTGGATTCCGCCTCGGACGGCTCCGGAGCGACGGTATTCGATGGTGCCGAAGCCGGCCTTGCCGAAGTTCTGGACGAAGTCCGGACGATGTCGCTGTTGGGCGGTCGCCGCGTGGCCGTGGTGGATGATGCTGACCCGTTCATCAGCATGCACCGTGCGGCGCTGGAGCGTTACTGTCAGAATCCCTGCGACAGCGGCGTGCTGGTCTTCCTTTGCCGCACGCTTCCGCGTACGACGCGCCTGCACAAGGCGATCGCGGAAAACGGGAAATTGATCCCCTGCGAGACGCCCAAGGGGCGCGGCGTAGTCGACTGGATTGCGCGGCGGGCGTCGGCGATCCACGGCAAGCGGATGGCGTCAGCGGCGGCGGCCGCCCTGAGGGAGTATGCCGGGGACGAGCTCGGATTGCTTGACACCGAGTTGAGCAAGCTGGCGACGTTTGTGGGTGACCGCGCCGAAATCACAGCCGAGGACATCCGCTCTCTGACAGGCCGTCACCGCGAAGAGCGCGTGTTCGCCGTGACAGATGCCATGGCCTCGGGCGACGTGGAGGCGGCGCTGTGGCACTGGGAGCAGGTTCTTGCGACCGACCGGGCCGCTCCGGTTCGTGCGGTGGCGGGCCTGGCCTGGAGCGTTCGACGCCTGCTGGACGCGCGGCGCCAATGGGATTCCGGTACATCGATCGAGTCGCTCGCCCGGGGGCTCTTTACGCCGCCGGATGTGCTCGCCCGGCGGTTCAAGAGAATCTCCACGCGCGATCTGGAGGATCAACAGCGCGACCTCCTGGAGGTGGACGAATTGGTTAAGACCGGTGCGGCGACGGTGGAGACGGCGGTGGAGCGGTTCATTGTTCGGCACAGCCGACCGGTCGCGGCCGTCTCATCAGCGTAAAGCGCTGGTGGCATCGTCGATGGTGTGTTCGCTCAGGCGGGAAGAAGGGAGTCTTCCGTGACGGAAGCCAGATTGTCCTTATTGCGGCCGAAGCAGGCGATGTTGTGCGGAGTGGCGCTGCTTCTCGTTGCCTCGCATTGCAACACCGGCGGCTCACGCTCCTGGACGCTCGGCGGCGAAGAAAAAGCTACGTCGGCCGATGCGCCGGCGGGCCGGATCAATTTGCCCGACGAACAGGCAAGAGCCGAGCCGGCGGATCAGACGCTGTCGGCCGTTGCAGAATTCCTCGCACGTACGAAGGAACTCGCCGAGGAACCGCAACCAGCGATGAAGTCGCCGGTCAGCGCATCATCCGAAAGCGACCTCGCGGTCACGTCTGCAAAACGGACCGAACCAGCAATAGAAACAGAGCGAACCGGGCATCCGGCTGGTTCCGACCGCGTTGACCCCGACGTTCTCGAGGATCCTCCAAGGACAGCGAGCGCTTTGCCGCACGCTGATGCCGATCTTACCGCCCGTGCCAATGTGCAGATGGTTCTGGAAGATCAGGGACGCGCTGCTCGACATCTCGTTCCGCCGCGACTCCTTTCGCTGCACGTGCGTCAACCGGATGTTGAGCCGGCCGCGGCGCCGGGTAAATCCCCGTCTGAGGCGGAGTCCAATCGCAGGGTCGCCGTCGAATCGTCGTGCCGTGCGCCGACGCTGGACGGCTTGGCGGAATCAATGGAGCGCGAGCCGGAAAGCGAGCGCGGCGCCCGGGATGAATGGGCCTTGCGGCTCGTGCAACTGGCTGCCGATCGCCCGATTGAAATGGGCGCGGTGGGTGCTGAATTCTCGCCCGTGGAACAAGCTGTTCTGCGAGGTTACCTGCGCCTTGGGCAATCGATCGGCGGACTTCTGGCCAGAACATCTGATTCGGGTGACGAGGCGCTGGATCGTGTGGAGGAATTGCGACTGACGTTGGCCGACCGCGCCGCGCCGAGAATCAGCGGCGTTGTTCTTTGTCGAAAAGTGTTGACCTACGGCGTCTACGAGGAAATGGCCGAGTCGGAATTCGTTACCTATCAACCCGTACAGACCATCGTGTACATCGAGGTGCGAAACCTGCACTCGGAACGGACCGAAGACGGGCAGTACCGCTCGGTGGTATGGACCCGGCTGGAGTTGTTGAGCGCGGATGGGAAGTCGCTCTGGGAACGCGAGGAGCCTGAAATCGTCGATCTTTGCCGTGGCAAGCGAACGGACTTCTTCATCGCCCAACGCGTGACATTTCCGGCTAACCTTCCGGAGGGAGAGCATGTCCTCAAGGTGTCGGTGGAGGATCGACTCTCGGGCTATGTCCAGGAAGTGGTCCGCCCTGTCCGGTTTCTTTCCGCGCCTTCGGTGGCTCAAAGCCGCAGGTAACTCCCGTGTTAAAGCGCGCGGAGATGAAGCGCCCGGGTAGTTTTTGGTCCTAAGTGATTGTATTATAGGAGCTTGCTTGGCTCCGGCTCGAAATCGCTCATGGACGAGCGCCTTGAATGCCGACTATGTTCGCAGCGTGGAAATGCGGGGATTGCGCCCGGAATCGGCGTTTCCGAACGCAATTTCCGCGATTTCGTTCTTGGCGCCGAAGAAGCGGCGTATACACTACGGTCGGAAACAGGGAACAAAGCGGGCGGCGCGGCCCGCGGCGGAATCTGTTCCGTATCTCGTCAACCTACAAGCAGTTGTGTCGCGTAAACGGAGAATGCGCAATGAAGCGTGGTGTGGCTTTGGTTCTAGCGCTGGCGTGGTGTGGGATCGCGGTCGCTCAGGAGTCGGAAAAGACGACGATGACGTCTGAGACGAAGACGATGACGTCGGAATGCCCGGACCTCCTGTCGAACCTCTGGTTGTTTGAGGATGCGACGCCGGTTCCCACCGGCCAATTGGATCTGCGGTTGGGCTATCAGTGGGTTACCTCGGGTTTCCCGGCCAATCTGGGCGACTCGGATGACGATCACATCGTCACGCCCGCCCTTTACTGGGGCTTCTATGAGAATATGGAGCTCTCGGTTCAGGTTCCGGTGTGGCTCGGTGACGGTGGCGATGCCGGCGGTCTCCGGGACGGTAACTACGACACGAACGTCGGCGTCCTCTGGCGGCTGATGAATCAGGAAGGCTACTGGCCGGCCCTCGCATTGAGCGGTACAGCCCGTATTCCCACTGGCGACGGCTCGAGCGGCGTCGATGGCGAGCTTCGCCTCGTCCTCACGAACGAGTATGACAGCGGCATTCGCTCGCACTTCAACGCGTGGGCGAAGACGGTTAACGGTGACAATGACGAGAGCATCAATTCCCGTCGCTGGAACAACAACAATTGGACCAACTGGTGGAACTGGAACGGCTATCGTTATGATGGCTTCCGTGACTTCCAGTACGGCGGCATCATCGGTCTCGATGGGCCTCTGGGCGACGACGGCTCGCTTCGCTGGGTTGCCGACTACTCCTGGGACAGCGGCAAGCTGAACGGTTCGGCCGGCAGCAACCTGCTTGAGCTCGGCTGGGAGTGGGCAATGGCCGAGATGCACAAGCTGGGCATGTCGGTTCAGATCGGCCTGGACGACGAGGATTCCACGCCGAACTTCGGCGCCGGTCTCGTCTATTCATTCTCGATCGGATCGTAAGTGAACTCGGGCGCCGTGCCATGCGGCGCCGCCGGAACATAACGCAAGGGCTCGGCGGCCGGAGTTCGGTGCGCCGGGCCCTTGTCGCTTTTGCGGGTTTCCCGGTGGGAGCGGCCGGAGCTTATCCGTCGGAGCCGTGGCGCAGGAGCCATTTCTCTTCCGCCTCCGGCGGGCGAATATAGAGGGGAATGAGATCTCTGCGGCCGACCACGTCACCGCGCTGGAAGCGCTCGTAGGCGAGTCGATAGAGCGTCTCGGCGCGGGCGGGCCAGAGTTCCTCCGGGAGAACGCGCACATTCGATTCGTCGACCGGATCGCGGTGATAGGCAATGCCCTCGCCGAGAACGGCAGCATCGGCCGGGAGCGATTCGAGAAATTCGCGAGGATTCCACTCGCGCGGTTCCGTGTCTGTGACGTACGATGACTCGGTGCGGCGGAACGTCGCCGCGTAGACATGGCCCCGCTTTGCGTCGAGCATCACCCCGGCATGGAGCGGCGGGGTCGGTGCGAGGCCCGCGTTCTGGGCGATGACCTCGAGCGTGGGGACGGCGACCAGTCGGCTGCCCAGGGCCAGAGAAAACGCCCGTGCCGCCGTCACGCCGATCCGCAGGCCCGTAAAGCTGCCGGGCCCGACGGAGACGGCGACACCCGCCAACTGGCTGGGACGCACGTCGAAACTCCGGGCGAGATCGTCGATCGTCGGCAGGAACTCGACGGCGTGGCGGCGGGCGCCGCTGAATACGCGCGATTCGAGAACTTCGCCGCCGCGACCGAGACACACGCTCCCGTAAGCGCTGGACGTTTCGATGGCGAGTATGAAGTCGGCCTCTTTCGGCTGCGAACCCATGGCGATCGGATCATAGCGGTTCGGGGCGGTTGGAGGAATGCTGGGATTGACGGGCCCCTTTGGGCCTCCTACATTCGTCGGGCTCGGAGGAATTCTCGGCTCGAGTGAAGGCCCGATACGCAGGCGGCGTCTGTTTCCACGTAATGTTCGCGGTCATTTCCGACATTCACGGCAATCTCGAAGCGCTCGAGGTCGCCTTGGCTGATATTGAGCGCCGCGGGATCAAGCAGATTTTCTGTCTTGGGGACGTAGTGGGGTACGGTGCAAGTCCGCGGGAATGCCTCGATCTCGCCATCGATCGCTGCGAGGTCGTGCTCTGCGGTAACCACGACCAGGCGGTTTTTTACGAACCGCTGAACTTTCACGTGGGCGCGGAGCGGGCGGCCTACTGGACCCGGCAGACGCTGGAGGAAGAGCCCGATCGAGCCAAGCGTAATCGACGGTGGGCGGCCCTGGGGCGCCTCCCCATGATGCACGAGACCAAGGGGCTGCTGTTGGTGCATGCATCGCCGCGCCGCCCCATTAACGAATACCTGTTTGCCGACGATTGTTACACCAATCCCAGCAAGATTCTCGACAGCTTTAAGAAGCTGGGACCGAACCATATGGCGTGCATGGTCGGCCACACGCACGTCCCCGGCGTGTTCCTTGACGATCCCTGTTTCGATTCGCCCGGCGACCTGACCTACACCAACATCTATTCCATTACGTCGGACGAAAAGGCCATCATCAATGTTGGGAGCATCGGTCAGCCACGAGACCGGGACCCGCGGCTTTGTTACATCGTGGTGTACGAGAAGGGGGAAGCCCCGGAAGATTACGATCCTCCGGACGTGGATGACGACGAGTATTGCTCGACGGTCGAGTTCGTGCGCCTGGAATATGACATCGAGAAATCCGCGCGGAAGATCTACGATACGCCGGATCTTGATGATTACCTCGGGTCGCGCCTGTTCGAAGGAAAATAGCGGTCATGCCCCAGCCGAATCCTCGGCTGGGATGCTGACCGGGTTGAACGTTCCCGCATGCTGCGGCTGCCTGACCTTCGGCCGGATTCATGGAAAAAAACGACACGCTACGCAATCTGCTGATCGCTGCGGCGGTCTTCTTCGGAATCATGTCCCTGGGACGCGTCCTGCTGGGACCGCCGGCCACGCCCGTTCCGAATGAGAACGCCGCGACACTCATTCCGCGGGAATCCGGAACGGCCGCGACGCAACCGGTGCAGGAAACGGGGCAATTGCCGCCTCCGCCGCCCGGCAGCGCTCCGCCGCCGCAGGCTTCGCCTTATTCGGCGGTCGAGGCGGAAGAAGCGTTGACCGTTCCGCTGGGCGCGGGTGTGGTTGAATCGGCGGAATTCAATCCCGGCGACGAGCCCTACCGCATGCGCCTCGAGCTGAGCAATATCGGGGCCTCTATTGCCGACGCGTTTCTGACGGACCATGCCGAGGCCCTCCCCGGGCACGGACGCTATCAGCTTCTCTCTCCCGTGGAGCACGAAGACGGGCGGACCTGGCGGTCACTGGCCGTGGAGCGGCTGAACATCGACGGTGTCGATGTCGATCTGGGAAACAAGCGCTGGCATGCCCAGCCCCCGCAACCGTTCAGCGAGCAGATGCCCGACGGCGAGACTCTCGAGGGCGAAAAGGCGGAATTCTGGATCGACATCGTGTCGGAGAGTGGACCGGTCGCCCGGGTCCGCCGCGAATTCCGGCTTCCCCGACAAACGCGAAAGAGCCTTCGCCGCGATCTCTACGTCAACGCCACGGTGGAGAATCTCTCCGGTAAGCCCCACGACTTTCAGATCGTGGAAATCGGCGGCGTCGGCGTGCGCAAGACCGACCCGCGGCGCGATGACCGCTTTGTGGACGTTGGCATCGAGATGGGCGACGGGACGATCTCCGGCAAACGCGTGCAGGACGCGAGCGTGGTTCGCCAGGAAAGCCGCCAGCTTCCCCTCTATTCGCCCGATCCGGCCGTGAACACCCGGCTTTCCTGGGTGGCCAGCGACAACCAGTACTTCACGCTGACGGTAGCGCCCGTGACGCCCGGTACCTCGAAACCTTCGGACCGGATCGCGGCTTCCTCGGCGATCGACCTCGACGGCGACAAGGAGACGACGGACGACGTCACCTTCCGACTCGCGGTTGCCCCTCAGCGCGTGGAACCCGGCAGCACGTTTACGTTCGCGTCAGAGGTCTACATCGGCGGCAAGCAGCCGCGCGGCTTCCGCGACGTGCCCCGCTACAACGCCCGCGATTATTACTTCCAGATCTCACAGGGCTTCGGCTGGTGTACGTTCAACTGGCTCGTGGAACTGATGATCTGGTTGCTGGATGGCCTGCACTTCGCCGTGCGCGACTATGGTCTGGCGATCATCATTCTCGTGCTGATCGTGCGGACGCTGCTCCACCCCATCACCAAGAAGGGCCAGGTGAACATGGTCCGCATGCAGCATCGCATGCAGGAACTGGCCCCCAAGATGGAGGAGATCAAGAAAAAGTACGCCAACGACAAGGCCCGCATGCAGCAGGAGATGATGAAGCTGAACATCAACCCGGCCGGGCAGATGCTCACCTGCCTGCCGATGTTCCTGCAGATGCCCATCTGGATCGCGCTCTACCTCAGCCTGAGCAACAACATCGCCATGCGGCACGAGCCGCTGCACTTCACCTGGATCCATGATCTGACCGCGCCGGACGCCCTGATTCGTTTCAGCAGCCCGATTCACCTGCCCATTTTCGGGGCCATCGACGCGTTCAACCTGCTGCCGTTCCTGCTGGGCATCGCCATGTACACCAACCAGAAGCTCATGCCCCAGGCCAAGCCCTCGCCGAACATGACGGAGCAGCAGCGCGCCCAACAGGACATGATGAAGAAGATGGGGCCGATGATGAGCATCATGATGTGCCTCGTCCTTTACAAGGCGCCGAGCGGGCTCAACCTCTACATCATGGCCAGTTCCATCTTCGGAACCATCGAGCAGCACCTGATCCGCAAGCACATCCGGGAGCAGGAGGAGGCGGGCACGCTCCACGGCCCGAAGAAAAACGAGGACAAATCAAACAGCAAGCCGAAGAAGCTCAAGTTCCGTTGGTTGCAGCGGCTTCAGGACATGGCCGACGAGGCCCGCAAAGAGCAACTCCGCCGCGCGGGGAAGCGGCCGAAATAGCGGTGGGTACGTAACGACGCGGTCTTGCGTCGGATCCGCCCGTCGGCGTCTCTGTCATGCTTGAGTCCCATATTCTTGACTTGCTTTTTCCGATCCGCGTGAAGGACCGGCTCACGCCTGAAGAATACGCTGTCGTCGCTCCGACGGGGCGACGGATGGAGAAACGGTACACGATCGCGTTTCTTGTCCTTTGGTTTCACATCGGCGTTATCTTAGCACTGGTCCCGTTGGCGGTTGACATGGGCGTTCGCCGACCTGTTGAGCCGGTTTACGACGAAATCTCTTCAGCCGCATTGCTCTACGTTTGCGGGGGGTTCTTTGGAGGTATGGCACTCGCTCATATTGTCGCCATCCGGCTCGTGCGCCGGATGGCTGGAATGAAGTTCGACCTGTATATTCGTTACTGGAGCGAACAATCTGCTTTTGGCACTCGCTACTCTATTCGACGTGCAATGCCCCCCTTACTGATTTTCGCTGGGCTTATCGGCTTGGCGGCCCTGCTGGGCGGCGCGCATATGAGGCAATTCATCGACAGCCGAGGCATCAGCTATTCAGACAGCTTGTTCACTTTCAGGTGTCACCCCTTCAGTGAAGTTCGACGAGTCGAAATCCATGATGTCGCGCCCATAGCAAATCATGCATTCGATTTGGACTACGCCAGGTTGACGATGCGGTTGGCCGGTGGAACGGAAATTCAACTAGGCGCAGGTTCGTCGGTTGCGACCGTTCAGGAGCTCCGCCGTATTGGTGAGTACGTAGCGCGGCAATCGCGACTCCCCTTATTGGGAGGCGTGTCGGCGCCGTAGCGATTCCCTTCTGTGTAAACTCTTTGCCGCCTCGCCTCGCTCCGGAGCATCTGCAAGCAACGCTTGTTTCCTAATCCGTGCTCACTTCTGCCGCCTTACTGGAGGTCATCGGCGCGGCCGAACTCGGAGGCGGCGCCTCGAAATTCCGCGTCCACCACGCCGCGAACTGATGGTTGGCCTCTTCCAGAAGCGAATAGACCGGCTGCCCGGGCGAGACGACTTGTTGTCGCGGCCAGCGACCGAGCGTCGCGGAAACCACCTGCAGCTCATTTCGACGAACGATCGTGATGCGGATCTTCGTTCCCGGAGGGAACTTGCGAATGCACTCCCCGAAGGCCTGGGGATCGGTCAGCACCGGCAGCGGCTCGTCGTTGAAGGCGATGATCAGGTCGTCCAGCTGCAGATTGGCCACCTCGGCTGCGGTCCCGGATACCACTTCTGAGACCCGGGCGGCGTAGCGCGTCGGCCCGCCGGGGCGATCCTGAAACGGAACCGCGGCATGGCGTATCCCCAGAAAACCGTACCGGTCCCAGAAGGCATTCTCGATATAGGCTTCGAAGACCAGTTGCTCGATTCGCTGCCTGACTTCGAGATCGCCGGCGGTGCGGTATTCCTCGACGAGGAGAGGCAGGGCTTCCCGCCACAGACGCCTGAGGCTGTTCGACGCCTGTTCACGTCGATCGAAAGAGGGCGAGGCGAGTTGCTCGATCAGATTCTCCAGCGCCTGCCGCCGCCGCGGATCGGTCACCGGCCGCAGCTCGGGGTCGAGCGACGCAGGTGGCGCGTCGTCGGTTCGCAAGTTCGCACCGGCGGGATCCTGCGCCCTGGCCTCGGGAATTACGCCTTCGGCGGGCAGGCACGCGGCAAGCGCCAACCACGCCAGGGTCTGGACAGCGACGCTTTTCGAAGGCCGACGGAGCATCACTCGTCCGCCCCCAATGCCGAAGGCCTGGTGTCCGCGAAGTATTTCTGCCACCACGGGCCGAAGCGTTGCCGGGCGCCGCTGTAGGCTTCGTTCAAGCCTTGGATGCGCAGACCGCTGGCTTGATTGAGTTGCTCAACGGGCGGACGTCCGAGCACGACGCTCAATTCCAGCGTCTCATTTTCCCGCAACACGGTGAGCTTCACCGGCGTTCCCGGACCTCGGCGGCGAATCGCCGACGCGAACAGGCTGAAACCGTTGACCGGTCCGCCTTCGAGATACTCACCGTCCATGGCGATAATGACATCTCCGGCGATGAGTCCGCCACGCTCTGCGGGCGTATCCGGCATTACCTGCGTCGGCGGGAGCCCGATCTTGCCGCGCGGGATGCGCGCGTCATGTTCGTGCGTGCGGATGTTCGTCTGAATCGGGCCCTGTATCCCGAGGTAGCCCCAGTCGTTGAGCGGCACCATGTAGTTGATGAATGCCTCGAAGACGACAATCTCGATGCGCTGCTGCACCTCCAGGTCGTCGGTGTCCCGATAGGTTTCGCGCAGCAGCGGGAATGTGACTGCACCCATACCAATGAGCTGGTCCGTCGATTGCACCCGCGCCTGGTAGGAAGGCGACGCCAGCCCGCGGATCGATTCCCGGATACGTGCCTGAACCGCTGCCGGGACCTCCCGGCTGAAGACCTCGTCGCCCGGTTCGGACATCTGCAGCGCACGCGCCGCGGGATCACTGAGATCGTTCGGATCGACGACCTGCAACTGCGCACGGACCGCCCCGGCCGGTCCCAGACCCGCGATCACCGGTACAATCCAAAGTGCAGCACGACGCAATTTCATCACTCGCAATAGACCCCGCTATCGACGTGACCGGCTGCCCAAACGCCACCTGCATCATAGCAGAGAGCGCAGCGTTCGGCACACCGTGTCGATGTCGCTTTCGGTCAGTTCGTGGTGGAACGGCAGGGCGATCGTTCGCGCCGCAACGTGCTCGCAGACCGGGAAATCGCCCCACGTGCAGCCGAAGCGCTCGCCGTAGAACGGCTGGAGATGGATCGGGGCGAAGTAGTTGCTGCACCCGATCCCCCGGTCGCGTAGGCCGACGAGGATGCGGTCGCGGTCCTCGGCCGTGTACTTGTCCGCCAGGCGAACGACGAAAACGAACCAGCTCATGCCCACGTCGGGATGGATGCGCTGGAGCACGAGGCGCGGCTCGTCGCCGAGACGCTTACGATACATCTCCACGATGCTGCGGCGACCGGCGATGATCTCATCCACGCGCTCGAGCTGCGCCAGTCCCAGGGCACAGTTGATATCGCTGAGTCGATAGTTGTAACCCATTCTCGGGTGCGACAGCCAACCGCCGTGCGTATCGCGCCCCTGGTTACGCAGCGAGCGGCACATGGCCGCGAGATCGTCGTCGTCGGTGACGATCATTCCGCCCTCGCCGGTGGTGATCTGCTTGTTCGGATAGAAGCCGAACACGCCGGCATCGCCCAGCGAACCGGCCCTGCGTTCCCGCCAGGTGCTCCCCAGCGCTTCGCAGGAATCTTCAATCACCTTCAGATTGTGCCGCCGGGCGAGCGCCATGATCGCGTCCATGTCCGCCGGCTGGCCGAAAACGTCCACGGGAATCAACGCCTTCGTCTTCGACGTGATCGCCGACGCCACCTTCACCGGGTCGATGTTCCACGTGTGCGGATCAATATCGGCGAACACCGGTGTGCCGCCCACCATGAGAATGCAGTTGGCCGAGGCCACGAACGAGAACGGTGTGGTGATCACTTCGTCGCCGGGACCGATGCCCATCGACGCCACCAGCAGGTGAAGCCCCGTCGTCCCGCTGGAACAGGCAACGCCGTGTCGCGTTCCGCAGTAAGCGGCGAAGCGCTCCTCGAAGGCCCCCAGCACCGGCCCCAGGCTCAGGTTCGGCGAACGCAAGACCTCGACCACGGCATGGATTTCCGCCTCCGTGATATACGGTCTGGCCAGGGCGATGGTCGGCTGATTCATATCCGTTCCCGTCATGGAAAAAAGGGGAGTCCAAAACGGCCTGCACGGCTGGATAGTCTATCGGCAGGGATCGTCGCACGGGTCGCCGCGGGATCGACCCGCCTTCCCAGCGATAGCAAGGCCCCGGAACCCGACTGCACGTGTGTCCGTTGCCGGACGGCCCGGCTCGGCATTATAGTGACGTTTGACCGTTTCCGATAACTGTTCGAAGAACGGGCGTCCGGGGCACGATGCGCTCCCGGCGATCATACTCCCACGCGAGTCGAAATCCCCATGGCAGACCACACGCGGGCCAAATCTTCACGGACCGGAAAACAAGCGAAATCGGCCGGGCATGAGTCCCACAACGGCGCCGTTCGCCGCAAGTCGGCGGACAGACCCAAGCGGCCGCTGATGTCCGAGTCCGATTGGATCGACGCCATCAAGTCCCGCACCGCCCGCGTCGGCATCATCGGCATGGGCTACGTCGGCCTGCCGCTGATGCGCACCTTCTGCAACGCCGGATTCGCCTGCACCGGCTTCGACGCCGACCCCGCCAAGGTCGAAAAACTCAACGCCGGCCGCAGCTATATCAAGCACATTCCCTCCGCGCTCATCAAGCAGGTCCGCAAGGAGGACCGCTTCCACGCCACCGACGATCCCCGCCAGCTCCGCGACTGCGACGCCATCCTCATCTGCGTCCCCACACCCCTGACCAAGATGCGCGACCCCGACATGAGCTACGTGGAGAACACTGCCCACATCCTCGCCGACAACCTCCAGCGCGGCCAGCTCATCGTTCTGGAAAGCACCACCTATCCCGGCACCACCCGGGAACTCGTCCAGCCTATTCTCGAACAGAGCGGCCTCCGCGCCGAGCGCGACTTCTTCCTGGCCTACTCGCCTGAGCGCGAGGACCCCGGCCGCAAGGACTTCACCACCGAGACCATCCCCAAGGTCGTCGGCGGCGTCGGTCCGCACAGTGCCCGCATCGGGGAGAAGCTCTACGGCGCGGCCGTGCGCAACGTCGTCCCCGTGAGCAGTTGCGACATCGCCGAGGCAGCCAAGATTCTGGAGAACGTCTACCGCTGCGTGAACATCGCCATGATGAACGAGCTCAAGATGCTCTTCGAGCGCATGGGCATCGACGTGTGGGAGGTCATCCGCGCCGCGTCCACCAAGCCCTTCGGCTTCCAGGCGTTCTACCCCGGGCCGGGTCTCGGCGGACACTGCATCCCCATCGACCCGTTCTACCTGACGTGGAAGGCCCGGCAGTACGACATGAGCACCCGCTTCATCGAGCTCGCCGGCGAGATCAACACCTCCATGCCCGAGTACGTCATCCACAAGGTGGCCGAGGCCCTCAACGAGCACCGCAAGGCCATCAAGGGCTCGAAGATCCTCGTGCTCGGCCTGGCCTACAAGAAAGACGTCGACGACATCCGCGAGTCACCGTCCATCGAGCTGATCGAGCTGCTCCGCGAGCGCGGGGCGAAGGTCGACTACAACGATCCCTACGTGCCCCGCACCCCCAAGCAGCGCGAGCACAACCTGGGCATGGTCAGCCGCAAGCTCTCCCCGCGCATGCTCGGCTCGTACGATTGCGTGCTCATCGCCACGGACCACACGGCCTACGACTACCCCGCCATCGTCCGCAGCGCCAAGCTCGTCGTGGACACGCGCAACGCCTGCGCCGGCCTCACCGGCGCGGGCAAAAAGGTCGTCAAAGCGTAGGGCGGTAGGGCGCATCTCGATGCACCAATGGACGGGTGGCATGGCCAAGCCCGTCCGGCGAAGCCGGGACAGGGCGCCGCCATGCGCTTACCTCGAGCCGCGCGGAACGAATCTTGACGCACCAACGTGCGCCTCCTCGCCCGCAGGGCGCACGTTCGTTGCCAGTGACTTTAGTCACTGGTGTGTTTGCCCAATAGCACTCGTCCCGCCCGGAGGGCGGGCGAAGCGGCGAGGGTACCTGAGACCGTCATTCCGGCGAACGCCGGAATCCAGGGCATGGACGGGTACGACACATCTCGATGCACCAATTGACGAGGACAACCCGCCCGCTGATATTCAGGCCAGCAACATTCTGAAAGGCCCGTTACATGAAAACGCTGCATGACTCGTTGAAAACTGCGGGCACCGCTTTCTTGGCACTTGTTGCCCTCTTTGGTGCCGGGTGTTTTGTTGCCACCTATCCCGAAACCGTCGATGCATCAGATTTCGAGGAGTTCGAGTATCGAGGTGACTATCCGTTGTGTGTCGACATTCCATCGACCTCGGACCAAGGATTCGGCGGCACTTTCGTGTGTGAGGCAACCATTATTCGAGCGTCCACGGGCGAATATCTCGTGCAGTTGACAATTCCCACATACGATCCACCCGCGCTGACCGGGCTGCCACAGCGCATGATGACTTCGGAGGAAGCGGAACACTTTCTTGTCCTGTCTCGCGAGCTGCATATCAGCCGGCATCCCTGGCCGTACTGCAACATTCCCGTCCAGATTGCACCGAAATACGAGGTGTTCCTCCGCTGGGACGAACTTGAACTGGTGTTTATAAATTGCGATCGCGCGCGTCTGGACGAGGGGCAAGTGGATGCGATCGAGAGGTTTCTGAACACCCTTTTACCCGATGAAGATGCTGCATCCCCTTGAAACGGGAACGTACCGGATGTTTTCCGCCTGCGCCGCATCCTTCTGGCTGATTCCGCCGAGACCCATGACACGCCCGCACTTTCGCCACGAGTCGTGCCCCGCGGATATTCAATCGTGCATAAATTCACGTGACGCCGGCGCCTCGGAGGATCGCGATTGATGGGCATCAGCCTGCTAGTGTTATCTGTTCTCCTGCAAATGGTCCGGCTCTGCGCTGCCAGCGCCGTACGGAATGCCATCGCACGCAACGCCCCGGTGACGTGGCTCGCCTCAACGATAAACAGCGCTCCGCTCACGCCGATCGCGATCGCCGTGTGCTTGCTGGGGCTGGGCTTCGTGTACAAACATCGCGACTACCGACGTTGGCTCGGCCTGACACTTGCGGCGATCCAATTTCTCCTCGCCTTGGTTCACACATGAATCCGGCCGACGCGCGCCTCACCCCGCGCCTCGCGGTCATGTTGACCTTCTTGGAATTCACGCCCCCAGCGCCCTTCTTCGATACAATCCCCGCCACCTTGCACCAACAACGAATAGAAGCATAAAAGCATATTGGACGTTTACACTGACATTTTCAATCGAACGCTCAACTAAATCGAGCGCCCGTTAACGGGGCGCTCACTTTATCCGCCGCGCCGAGCGCGCGCCCCTGCGCGTTATTACCTATGGAGAGGCTCATCGTCCGGAGCCCGAATCCGCCGGTCCCCAGGCACCCCGTCAGATGGACATGGTACGATGGTAACGATCTGGTTCGTCAACGACCTTCAACGCCAGCCACAGCCGCACAAGCTCCGGAAACGTGCCCACGCGCCGCTGGATTCAAGCCTTCCGGGCCACGCACAACAACCGTTGCAGCGTTTCCAACTGGTACTCCAGTTCGTACACAAAAGGCTGGAGAACCGTCAATCCACTCTCGCCCGCGAACGCCTCGGCCTCGGCCGTTTCATCCGCCGAGATCCCCGCCGTCTTGAACACGACCACATGCCCCCGCTCGCAGAGAAACCGTCCTGCCTGCTCGAAACACTCGCGCAGCGATCCGACCGCCTTCAAAGTGACCAGGTCGAACCGCCGCCGCGTTTTCCAGTGTGCCGAATGCGCATGCTCGACGTGAAGATTCGTCAGCTTCGCCTCGCGGGCGAAGTCGATAAGGAACGACACTTTCTTCCCGGTCGCCTCGAGCGCCACCACGCTCCAATCCGGCCCCGCAATCGCCAGGGGAATCGCCGGAAAACCGGCGCCCGTGCCGATGTCCAGCAGATTTCGCGCGCCGACGCCGGCCTGCTCGACCCAATGCAGCACACTCAGCGAATCCGCGTAGTGCTTCACGGCCGCCTCCGCGGGATCGGTAATGCGCGTGAGATTTACACGCTGGTTGTATTCCACCATCGCCGCGTAGTGCGCCGCCAGCAGGTCGAACTGCGCGGGCGTCAGCGACAGATTCCACTTCGCCAGTGCTTCGCGGAGCGCATTATGAAACTCGGCTTGAACGTCGCTCATCGCGAAGATCATACGCGTTGGGATGCTCGGTGCGAAGACGAATCAGGTATGCGCCTCGGCGAAAGTCGCAGGTTGCACCGGCTGAACACCGGCGTTGCCCGGCCCGTTCGGGTCCGACGCGACACCTCGCGATCGGAGAATCTCCTCGTACCACTCAAGGTACGCGTTAACCTGTCGATCCCGCGGAAAGCGCCGCGCTGCGTCCTCGGCCGCATTCACCGCGAGTGCCCGGCGGAGTGGTTCATCTTCGAGCAGCTTGGCAAGCGCTTCGCACATGGCTTCCGAGTCGCCGGAGGGCACGAGCACGCCCGTCGCCCGGGATGGTCCGCACATGCCCGCTTGACCTGTCCCCGGCAGGATCAGGGCCCGCACCTGCTCGGGAATTCCGCCCACGTTGGTGGCCACGACCGGCGTGCCGCAGGCCAGGGATTCCAATACTACGTTGGGAAACGTGTCCGCCCGGGCGGGGTGCACGTACACGTCCGCCGCCTGGTAGAACCGGGCGACGTCAGCAGGGTTCCGGCGAAACGGCTCGAAACGCAGCTCGACGCGGCCAAACTGCTCCGCCGGGCTCTCGTCGCCGAGGGCCACGCAACACACCGGGCGGCGAAGGTTCCGCTCGCCCAGCAGGATGAGCGCGTCGCGGAGCATGGCGAAATCCTTCCAAGGGTTACGCCGGATGCCGCTCGCCGCGGTGACGAGGACGGCCGCGTCCTGCGGCAGTTCAAGCGCCGCGCGGGCATGCTCGCGGTCGCCCGGCCGGAAAACCGAAAGATCCACGCCATAGGGAATCACGCGCGATTCGACGATCGCCGGCGTGAGAATGGACTCCGCGAGGCGGTCGCGCAGCCAGTGACACGGTGTCGAAACGTAAAGGTGGCAGTCCGACAGAATATCGCGTTTCCGCTGCCAGTTCGCCGCGGTCTCGTCAAAGCACACGGACGGGTACAGCTCGGGATACGGGCAGTTTCCGCAGCCGGTCTTCCATCGCTCGCAGTCCAGCGAATGAGCACAGTGGCCGCTGAGCAACCAGGCGTCGTGCAGCGTGAGCATCACCGGCACGCGCTCGCACAGCGAGGGCAGCGCCCGAAGATCGAAGTAGCCTCCGTGAAGGTTGTGCAGATGGAGCACGTCCGGCGCTTCCGGAAACAGCTCGAGCAGGTGGCGCGCGCCGGGATAGTGGAAGTCCTCGAATCCCCGGGCGCGGTCCTTCCTGCCCTTCGGCTCGGCGAAGGCATGCGTCCAGCGACACAAGCGCCGCGCCCAGGCAGTGCGTTCGTAATGCGGCTGGAGGCGGCGGTGCATCCGCCACCAGAATCGCGACCAGCGGCGTCGCGAAAGTTCGTGCGGAATCTCGAAGATGTCCGGATCACTCGTGCGGCGATAGCCCACCACGAGGTTCGATTGGTGACCCCGCTCGCGATAGGCCGTGAACAGGTCGAAAGCGACCTTTTCCGCGCCGCCGAGTACGTCGCGCGTGCTGACCTGGACGATGTGCAGGGGAGAATCAGGCACCGGCGGCCACCTCCGCCAGGCGACGCATCAGCGTGTCGCCGTCCCAGTCGCGGACCAGAACACGCGGAAGCTGAAATCGGTCGCCGTAGTGCGATGTCGGTGCCACATCGTCGTCTTGCCCTTTCTTCCTCCTCGTCTTCATCTCTTCCCCTTCGTCGCTTCTTCTTCCCCCTTCGTGGCTCCGTGGCTTCGTGGCTTCGTGGCTCCTTCCTGTTGCCTTCTTCGGAACGAAATTACTGCACGCCAGTTCGTAACCCGCCTCTTGAACGAGATGCACCGTGTCGGGCGAATAATCGCGGCGTGTGCCGAAGGGATAGGAGAAAATCGTCACGGATCGTCCGAGGATGTCCTCCAGGCGGCGCTTGCTTGCGTGGATTTCAAACGCCTGCTCTTCAAGCGATTGCGCTGCGAGCAGGGGGTGCGTGACGGTATGCGAACCGATTTCGATAAGCCCACCGGAAGCGATGCCAAGCAATTCGTCCGGCGACATCGGCCGGCGAGTCGGGTCCTGGATTTCCGGCGATTCACTCGCGCACCTCGGTTTGCCGAATGCGCCCAAGTCGTCGAGCGCAGTGCGTCGCGTCGCGTCTGCCATCGGCCGCAGGCGGTCGAAGAGCGTTCGATAGAGCCGATGCCGGGGTGTGGGGTCATCCGCGGCGGTTACATCCCATGTGCGGTATCGCGTCCATTGTCCTTGCGTGTACGTCGCGGCGGAACCGGCGTCGACGAGGATCGAGTCGCCTCCCAAACGCAATTCGAATGGAGCGGGCCATTGCGACGGCGTCAGAACGAGGCGCTCCAGTTCGTCCCACCAGAATTCGTATCCGTTGTCGGTGTGGCCGCTGGCGACGAAGACGGTTGCCGGGGCCTCGGCCGCTTCCAGCAGGGGCTTGGCGTGATGCAGATTGTCTGCGTAGCCGTCGTCAAAGGTGATGGCTACGCGCGGCCGGGTGCATCGCGCCACGCACAGCGAGCCAAGGGGGACAATGTCGAACACCTCGCGCAGTGCGGACAGTTGCTCGGCAAAGTTTTGCGGAGAAACCGCCAGAAGCTGCGGGTCAGACGGGGTGTCGGCCACACGATGGTACAGAAGGATCAGGTCGATCGGCGATGCGAACACGTCCCGTCGCGGTCCGGCCAAGGCTGGCGTTCGAGAAGGACTCATGACGGCGTCTCACTCTTCGATGCCCGCGCGCAGACAATCAACTCGTAGTCCGGGTCATTGAAGCCCAGAGCATCGTGCGGGAGGTCTTCGACGACGAGCCCTTGCAGAAACGCCGTCGCGAGCAGCACGTTGCCGAATGCCTGCACCTCGACCTGCTGCGGCGCGAACGCCTCCTCCAGAAGCCGCCGCAGCGCCAGCGACGTGAAGCGCCAGTAGTCGCCCCAGCGCTGCATGTCGTAGCGACTGATCTGGCTGATGCCGGGGACGCTGACGAGCAACGTGCCGCCGGGTGCCAGGATGCGCTCGATCGTTTGCATCGCGGCGCGGGAGTCGTAGATGTGCTGAAGGGTCTGGGTGAGAATGATGCAGTCGAAAGCACCGGTCGCGAGTCCGTCGCCGCGGGTGAGGTCCGCAACGATGGTCGATTGGCGGGTGCCGGTCAGATGCAGCACGTCAGACTGCGTAACCCGATCGCCTCCGAATTGGCGGGTGTAGGTGTTCTCGGCGACTTCCAGCACGCGGCCTCGGATGTCTTCAGCGTGTGCGTTCAAGAAACGCTCGACGTAATAGCGGTCGATGCACTGCCCGCGATCGAGCCCGAACACCCGGCTGATCGGCTCGGTTTGCCCCAGCGACCCGAAGTACACGGCCGAGACGGATGGAGGCCCGTTGATGGCCGCGTCCGTGGAGCGCTGCCTGTCGAGCTTGTCGGGTGTTGCTTGGGGCACGGCGTCAGTCCCTCCGGCGGGCGTGAACGAGCAGGTAGTAACGCGTGTTCGGCCCCAGGCGGAAGGGGGGCTCGCACGCCGGGTTGGTCTCGCGGTCGAAGTCGTGAACGAGGTAATCGAAGCCCTGCTGATCGAGCAAAGCGAGAAGGCGGTGCAACGTCCGCGGCAGGCCCGGAAGATGGTGATACTCGACGGCAAGTGCCCGCACGTTGCGAAGCGCCGGACCGCAATCCTCCAGCACGTCCGTTTCGGCTCCCTCGATATTCATCTTCAGAAAGTCGACCGGTTCCCCGAGGTAGTCGCGCAGGCTTACGCAATTCACCGTGGTCGACCGGTGGCCGGGGGCGCTGGCGTCCACGGCATACGGGGACAGGGCGCTGGCGTACCGGGCATCGGCGAGGAAGTCGGCGGCTCCAGGGGAGGACGAAAGCGCCGCCCTGACAACTTCGACATCGGTGATTCGGTTGGCTTCGAGATTCTCGTGCAAGTATGGGAGAACCTCCGGGTCGGGCTCGAAGGCGGTGATTCGGGCCTGCGGGTAGACCATCTTGAAGTAGAGGACGGTCATGCCGATGTTCGACCCGCAATCGAGGATTCGCGGCGCGGGCCGGTCGGTCGCAAAGTGGTATACCCGGCGGACGAAGACGTCCTTGTGAAGCATGTAGAAATTCGGGCCGTCGTTGATGCGAACGCGGAAGGGGCCGCAATTCTCCAGATCGCCGGCTTGGGCGAGGTGGAGAAGATGCTCGCGGGCATCGGAAGAAAGTGCGGGTGTTGCATCGGCAGGGGACATGCCCAGATTATCGGCAACCGATTGTTCTCCTCAGTACGCGGACCTTGGGAACTCGTTGCACGGCCTGTGGTTGGAACGATTATGGCGTTTGTCCGAAACCGGAGCAGCGTCCGATAAGAACCGCTACGCGCAGCGCTGCTTCTCGGACGGGTGGTAACAAGGATAGGATGCGGAGCGTTATCCTTTTTCACAGAGGGACGGTGCTCACCGTTCCGACGGAACGCTGTGAGTTTCTGAGGGCTTCGTCCAGAATCCGGGCAAGCTCCTGCGTGCGGGATGAGTAAGTGTGCTCGCGCAACGTGCGTTGCTGACCGGCCTTGGCGATTCCGCGGCGGGCGGTGTCGTTTGCCAGAAGGTGTGATATCTTCCGCGCGGCCTCCTCCGGATCATCGTACGCCACGATTTCTCGTCCTATTTCAAATAGGTCTCCCAGGTTATCACGCGATTCGGTGAGGAGGCACGTGCCGACGCCTGTGGCTTCATAGAGGCGCATGTTGTTTGCGAAGCGGTGGGAAACATCTCCCCGAACGTCGATCTCCGCGTGCAGATTGATCGTAATCCGGGATGCTTCAAGGACTTCGTACATGCGCCAACCCCACGCCTGGCCACGGTAGTGAGCGTGAATCGGGGAGGATGGGGACACGGTTTCGATGCCGTAGGCAAATATGTCCACGGGGCGGATTCGAAGCAGGGCGTCGAGGAATGGAATGCGGTTGCGATGCGACGGAGCGAAGCCGCCCACAAAGGTAATGTCATACTTCTTTTCTGCGCCTCCGGTTGATCTTCGGCTCGCCAGGCCTGACAGAACGCGCTCGTCGAAGCCGAGCCGAAAGGGAACGGCGGGGGTGCCGTGCGTGCGGAAGTAATTCACGACAGGCGGCCAAGAGGAGAGCATCAGGTCGTAGGCGGCAAACGTGCGATTGGCCGGCAGGGGGGAGGCGATCTGCCCGGTCAGCAGGCGAACCCGGCCGCGCATGTCGTTCAGAAAGGCGTCACCGAGCGGCGACCACTCGAAAACGTAGAGGACATCCGGGCGGAAATGCTCGACCTGCGCGGCGATGATCTGCCGACGGCGGTCATGGATGTTGCCTTCCAGCGCCAATCCATGCTCGGTCGCCCAGCGCGCCTGGACTTCGTCGGCGTTGCAGATGACCTCGCAGGCGTCGCATCCTGCCTTCCGCAGGCCATGTGAATAGGCGTTGCCAATACCAAAAGCGGTATCGAAGAGACGCTGAAGCTGAGGCTCGAAGGGAAGCCGGGCGAGCTGGGGCTCCGCGCGGTAAAGCTCCGTGAGAAACTCCGGATACCAGGTCTGAACGAGCAGGATGCGCATACGCGGCCGTCCGGAGCATGTTCCTGGGAGGTCGGTCGTCCACCTGGTCTATCGGCGATCAGACGGCCACTTCGTTACGGCGGCGCAAGTCGCCGTCGAGTTTGCCGCGCTCCTGGAGGGCGTGGAGGCGGGGGGCGCGGCGGAAGCGGTCGCTGCGCCAATCCGCGAAGGTCAGGCCGGCGCCAATCATTGCGGCGCGCAGTTGCCGGATTCCCTGGGGCAGGGTCCAGCGGAATTTGAGGGTGGGACAGGCTTCCAGCAGTCGCGAGCCGTCGACGCGGTAGGACCGGCTGTCGAAAGACTGCCGTGCGGATCCGCGCACGCAATCGGGCACCCACTCGACAATCGCGTCGGCGATTTCCATGACGCGGTGGTTGGCACCTTGCGGGGCGACGTTGAAGACCCGGCCTCGGACGTCGTGAACATCGGCGAGCAGGGCGGCGGCGAACGCCCGGGCGACGTCCTCGACATGGACCAGGGGGCGCCAGGCCGTGCCGGACGACTTGAGGTTCACACGACCCGAGGTGACGGCCGCACCGGTCAACTCGTTGACGACGGTGTCCATGCGCAGGCGGGGGGACATTCCGTAGACGGTGGCGAGCCGAAGGGCGACAGGGCAGAAATCGCCCCCGGCCAGCATCAGCAGATCGTTTTCACAGGCGAGCTTCGATGCCGCGTAGGCGCTTCGAGGATTGGGCGGCGCGTCCTCGCTCAACAGATCCAATCCGCCCCGCCCGTACACGCTGCACGAGGATGCGAAGAGAAAGCGGGATACGCCGGCGCGGCGGCATTCCAGAGCGAAGCGGACGGCGGCGGCGTGGTTGATCGTGGTGGTGAGGTGCGCGTCGATTTCGCCGGAAGTATCGTCGGACAGCGCTGCGAGATGGACGACCGCGTCAAAAGATAGGAGATCGGCGAAGGTAACGTCCCGGAAGTCACAGACGAATTCCGGCACATCGACGCTCACGCGTCCCAGATCTGCGCCGCGGTACAGATCGGCGTCCAATCCGACGACTTCAAAGTGCGCGCTGCGCAGGTAACCCGCGAGAACGGAGCCAACATAACCGCGGTGTCCTGTAATCAGTACGCGCATGAAGCTGGTTCGCCGAATTCACAGCCGTCGTCCCAGAAAGGTGTCACATTGATGACACTATACGATGAGAGACGGTCCTTTGTTATCGGCAGTCGATAGGAAGGGGCTTCACCGGAAGCGGGCGGGAAGGGGCAGTGGGTCGGCTTGCCCGTGAATGAACTCACTCGCAACCTGCGTGTGTCTTGCGGGCGAGGAAAGGTGTGAAACAAGTTCGTTGAAACGATGAGGCGTATTCGCCGGCGATTGAAGTTACTGGTCGCTGGCAACGGTCGGACGTTTATCGGGCACCGTGGACATGAGCGAGAGCGGGCCCAGGGCAACGTCACATGACCGCTGGTTATCGTGGCGCCCTTCTGTGAATTGTGCGTGGACGGGATCTTATTGGGCGTGCGAATTTATCCGGGCGCGCTGCCGTCGTCATCAAGTCGGGAATGGGATGATAAGTCTTGGGGCGGCCTAACGCCGTCGCCGCCCGGATTCGATAAGCATACGGAGAATCAATTTCACCCGGTGCGAAGAGACGTCCGTGAACGTGAGTGCGCGCGGATTATGGGATGAGTTCAAGGCCTTCTGGACGGCGGAGGAGATTCCGCGCTGGTTCGGACTAACCCTTGTATTGGTGTATCTCGCGGGGCTTGGGGCGATCGTACACGTGGGCATGCGCGAGCTTCGGCGGCATGCGCAGGATCGCGTGGACGAGCTGGTCCTGGCGGCCGTGGACCGGACGGTCGAGGAGCTGCGTGCTTCCGGGCAGAAGCTCGACGCGCGTGACGATATTGCGCGGCACTGGAACCTGGCGTTGTTCGAGCTGGCGGGCGCCATGCACGGGGCCACGGCACGCGTGCTGGATGCGCGGCACAAGGTGATCGCGTCTACCGATCCGCTTGAAATCGGGATGACGATTCCCGATCCGGTCCTATCGACAGACCCTCTTTCGTCCGGTCAGGCCGGCCGGATTCATCGGGAACGAGATTCCGTTACCGCGTGGCGGGCGCTGGAGGGCGTTCGGTGGGAAGCGAAGACGAAGGCCGGGTCCGACGGGGAAGGATCGGTGGGCACGGCCACGGGGGTCGGCGCCACACCGCTGGTGCTGATGGTGCGGTACCCGGCGATCGGATCCAACGGCGGGAGTCTCGCGGGACAGGCGGAAGCGGCGGCGATCGTCCTGCTGGCGTTCGGTGTATTGCTGGTGGCGTATCGTTGCGTTCGCGGGCAGCTTCGCGGTCCGGTGAAGATCGCGGAACGGCTGCGTCTGCACGGCAACCGGTTGCGGTCTGACACCGAGCAGGTGGTCGGCGAACTTGCGATGCTGCGCTTGAGTGAGGCGGAGGATACGGCAACGGGTGCCTGGAACGCGCTGGTCGATCTGGCGCAGAACCTCGCCAATGCGGTGGCGCGAAACGAGGCGAACGCGGAACTGAAGAATGCGCTGGAGCGGTCCGGCGGCGGGGCGCTGGCGGAGGCTCTCCACGCGCTGCCGGACGGGATCATGTTCCTTCGCGCGGAGGAGCAGGTGGACTATGCGAACGCGTCGGCCGCGCGACTGATGGGATGGCGGGGGGAAGACATCCGCAACATGACGCTCTCCAAGGCTCCGCGACTCAGCAAGGTCGGAGAGCGGATCGCGGAGATCGTGCGGTCCGCCCAGCAGGCGGACGGCACATGCGTGGCCATGACGGAGACGGTGGAGTCGGGTGAGGGGACCGGCGCGGACCAGAGTTCATACCGCGTGTGGGTGATACCGGTGCATCGGCCGCACGCGCTGGGCGAGTGCCTGGTCGTGATCCGCGATGTAAGCCAACAGCTACGTGCGGAGAAGGCGCGGGAGGAGTTTGTCACGCAAGTTACGCATGAACTGCGTACGCCGCTGACGAACATCCGGGCGTATGCGGAGACCCTTTCGAGCGGCATGTTCGAGGATCCCTCGGTGATCACGGAATGCTACAACGTCATCACCAAGGAGACGCGGCGCCTTTCCCGACTGATCGAGGACATTCTCAGCGTCTCGCAACTGGAGGTAGGGGGCATCGACCTCCAGGTGGACACCGTGGATCTCAGACAGGTTCTGAGCGAGGGGGTTCGTGACGTTCGCGGGCTGGCGGACGAGAAGAACATCGACATCCAGCTCGTGCTGCCGTCGAAGCTCGAACCGATCCGCGGGGATCGCGACAAGCTGGCGGTCGTGGTGAACAACCTTCTGGGCAACGCCATCAAGTATACGCCCTCCGGGGGCGACGTGCTGCTGGGATGCCAGGTGTCGTCGTCGGAAGTGATCATCACGGTCAAGGACAACGGTTTCGGGATCGATCCGGAAGATCACGCGCGGGTATTCGAGAAGTTCCAGCGGGGTCGCGACCCCGAGGTGCAGGCGGAGTCGGGAACGGGCATCGGCCTGTACACCTCGCGGGAAATCGTGCGGCGGCACGGCGGGAATATCGAGCTGATCAGCCGCAAGGGAGAGGGAAGCACGTTCCTGGTGAAGCTGCCCAATCGGGAAAGCCGGGCGACCACGCTGTCGCTGGCGTCGGCGGAGACCTAGACACATGGCTCGAGTACTGATCGTTGAGGATGAACCGCACATCGCGCGCGTCATGGCGTTGTGGCTGTCACGTCACGGCCACACCGTGCTGGAGACGACCAACGGAAAGAAGGCGCTGGAGGTTCTCGCCGGGGAGAGCGTGGACATCATCGTCACGGACATGAACATGCCGGAGATGGACGGCGTGACGCTCGTGGAGAAGGCGCGATCGGACCTGGGGCTCAAGACGCCCATCCTGCTGCTGACGGCGCGATGCGACCATGCGGCGGTACAGGCGCAACTGGATCCCTTCGGGGTCCGGCTCTACACGAAGCCGTTCGTGCCCTCGCGGCTGGTCGCGGATATCGAGGAGCAAATCGGAGCGCTCAGTGCCTGAAGAAGCTGTTCAGACCAGCGGTGCATCGGGATCGACGCCGCCTGCCGTGTCGAACGCGGGTGATCCGCGCGCCTGTCTGCAAGTGCTGCTGTCCGGGGGAGGGGCGCAGGATGGCGGTGCCACGAAGGCCGCACTCGAAGGATTGTCGGATTCGGTGGAGCGTGTGCTTCGAGAGCACGCCGGCATGACCGAAGAGCTGCTGAGCATCTACGAGCAACTCGGCATGGTCTTCGACGTTTGCGGCCGGTTGCCGTCGGCCGGCCAGGAATCGGCGGTACTGAATCTGTTTCTGGAGAGCTTGCGACAGAGCTTTCGGGGGCGCGAGGTCCTGGCGTATTTCGACCAGAGGAACGGTCGATGGAGCGTGGCCGGGCGAAGCGCGGACGAGGATGCGCCGGCGGAACTCGCGGCGATTCTGGAACGGCTGCCGGGAACGCGCGGCGCCCGTGTGGAGTCGGTCGTTCTGTCGAACAACGGCGAGGCCGTTTCCGTTGAGCTCATGGTCGGGCCGGTCTACGCGGGAGACAACTTTGTCTGCGCGATCGTGCTGATCCGTGGTGCGGGGGCGCCGGAATTCCAAGCCAGCGACATGAACCTGCTCGACGCGATGGCCACGTTCTGCGGCGACCTGATCAGTAATCGTCGCCTGGTGCGTGAGTTGCGGCAGTTGTCGGTGGCCGTGGTGCGGTCGCTGGTGAATGCGGTTGACCAGAAGGATCCGTACACGTCGGGTCACTCGATTCGGGTGGCGTACTTCGCGACGGTGCTTGGCGAGCGGCTGGGGCTGCCGGACTCGGAAGTGCAGATGCTGCAATGGGCGGGGCTGCTGCACGACGTGGGCAAGATCGGGATTCGCGACGACGTGCTCAAGAAACCGGGCAAGCTGACCAAGGAAGAATTCGACCACATGAAGGAGCACCCGGTGCGCAGCTTCCAGGTGGTTGAGGGCGTGCCGCAACTCCAGCGGGCGTTGCCCGGTGTGCTGCACCATCATGAGCGCTTCGGCGGCGGCGGATATCCCGGCGGGCTGCGCGGCGAGGAAATTCCACTGCAGGCGAGGATCATCCAGGTGGCGGACATCTTCGACGCGTTGACGTCCGATCGAGCCTACCGCGCCGCGTATGACTGGAAGGGAGCGCTCGAGATCCTGAAGCGTGAAGCGGGGACGACCGTCGATCCGCACATCCAGCAGACCTTTGACACGATGATGCATCTTCGACTGGACGGGGACGAGAACCGCTGGGCGGAGCTGATTGCCGAAGCGGAGCGTTTCACGCTTTCCAGCTCGCTGGATGGGTTTGTCGGGGAGGGTTTGTGACGTGAGCCTTGCACTCTTTCTTCCCTGGTTTCCCATCCTCCTGGCCGTGGGGCTCGGCGGTCGCCTGCTGGGGCGGTCCAAGGGGTACGCGCTCGGTCTGATGTGCGCGTTGTTCTGGATAGCACTGGTTCATCTGTCCACGGGCGGCGCCGCGTGGCAGCAGGCGGGGGCGCTGGTGACGCTGCTGTCGGGATCGGTGGCGATTATCACCATGGGCGGATGGGCGGGTGAATCCGGAGCGGCGACGGATCAGCGGCGACGAGAGCCGGCGGAAGAGACCGGGGGGCGAGCCGAAGCATCGGCCACGCCGCTCCGCGGAGCCAGCGCGCTGCCGGATGATCTTCATCGGCTGACGGAGATGATCGAGCGCTTCGACGAGTGGCTTGCGGAGAACGAGCAGACGGAGGATCTCTGGCCGGCGTTCGATGCGTACGTTCGGGGAGCGCTGCGCTTGTGCTGTGGGGCGACACGAGTTCGTCCTTATCGGGTCACGGGTGACGGCGCGTGGCTCGAGCCGCTGCGCATCGAACACGCGGCTATGGATCGCCGGCGCGTTTCGGCGGATGAGGGATTGCTGGGCGAGGTGCTTGCGGCGCGGGTGGCGTACGTCGGTGGAGCGGGTCGCCAGGCGGAGCGCGCGGCGGACGAGGGCGGGACCAAGTCGGAGGCCAAACCGGCCTGGTGTTTTCCGGTGCTGGACGGCGGGCAGGCGCTGGGCGTTGTCTGGGTCGGACAGGTGGAACTATCTCCTCTCCGGCAGCGGGCCATGCTGAGTCTGGCCGAGCGATGGATCGCGCAGTGCTGGCGGAACCTGGTGGATACGGCCCGTCGACGGTTGGCCGCCATGACCGACCCAACGTCGGCGGTGCACACGCGCGATTCATTTCTGGAGCTTGCCGGGGGGGACGTCGCCGGGGCTTATGCGCTGGGTGAACCGGTGGCGCTGGCGGTGGTGGCACTGGAAGGTCTGCGCGAGCTGAACGACAACGGCCGGTGGGAGGTGGCCGACGAGATCGTCCGTGACGTCGGGGCGATATTGCGGAGCCGGGTCCGGGCGGACGATCGCGTGGGGCGCTTCGACGGATCCCGGTTTCTGGTTCTGCTGCGGCGCGTCGATGCGGAACTGTCGCAGTTGATCGTGCGGCAGCTTTTGGAGCGGCTGGCGCGCCTCTGCGAGGGGGAAGCGCAGCGTGACGCGAAGGTAGGGGTACGACTGGGGGTTGCGGTCAGCGGCAGCGAGATGCCGGAACTGCGCGTCCTGCTGGCCCGGGCGCTGGATCATTGCCGGAAGGCGCGTCTCGAGAAGACCTCAATGTCCGGTGACTACGTGCGTGCGGCGCCGCAAGTCGAGGAGGCGGCGACATGAAAATCGAGAGCCAGCGTGTCGGAACCGTGGACCTGCTGACGCCGATTGGAGCCCTGGTGGATGAGGATGCGGAGCAGTTTCGCCGCAACCTCCTCGATCGGCTGCAATCGCCCAATCCACGTCTGGTGGTGTCGCTGGCCGAGGTGCCTTACCTGGACAGCGTGGCACTGGAGGGGTTGCTGGACGCCGCGGACGCGCTCAGCGAGCGGGCGTCGGTCCTGCGACTGGCGGAGGTTCCGCCGAATTGCCGGGAGGTGCTGGAGCTGACGGGCATGGCGGGACGTTTCCGCTTCTTCAAGTCGGGCAACGACGCGGTAAAGAGCTACTTGTAACGATCTGGGATTCGGGTCGCTCGACCCGAGGTGCGTATCCATGTCCGGGACGATGATCGAAAGCGCCGTTCGCCTGGGAGAACAGCTCGTCCGTGACGGGCTGATCTCCGAGGATCAGCTTGCGGAGGCGCTTTCGCGGCAACAGCGCAGCGGTCAGCGGATCGGCAGTGTACTCGTCGAGGCGGGGGCCATTTCCTCGACGGCGCTGGTGCAGGCGCTTTCGAAGCGGCTGGGCGTCAAGGGTAGTGTGCTGCGCCACGGCCTGATCGACCCGAAGATCGCGAAGATCATCCCGAAGGAAGAAGCGGAGCGGCTGCGCGTTCTGCCCCTGTTCAGGGTCCGGGACGAGCTGACGGTGGGGATGGTCGAGCCGCAGTCGCTGCCGGTGCAGGACCGCCTGCGGGCGATGACGGGATGCACCATACGTCCGGTCCTGGTGCTGGAAGAGAACCTCCACGAGTACCAGCGGAAATACCTCTCGGCGGACGTGAGTGTCGACACCTTCCTGGCCTCGATGGAAGAGAGCGACATCCACATCTCCGAGACGGAGGCGATCGACGAAGGTCCGGTGACCGACCTCGACAAAATGGTCGAGGGCAGTCCGATCGTCAACCTGGTGAACCTGGCCATGCTGACGGCGCTGCGTGCCGGCGCGAGCGACATCCACATTGAGCCAGATCGCGACGCGACGCACATCCGGTACCGCATCGACGGCCAACTGCGGGAGATGCTGAAGCCGCCGAAGGGTATGCACGCGGCGATCGTGTCGCGCGTGAAGGTGATCGGGCGGATGGATATCGCGGAGAAGCGCCTGCCGCAGGAGGGGCGCGTACACATCGTGGCCGATGGTCGCGAGATCGACCTGCGCGTGTCGAGCATGCCCACGATCCTGGGGGAGAAGATCGTGCTGCGCATCCTCGACAAGAGTCAACTGAGCTTCGAGCTGGAGTCGCTGGGACTGCGCGGCGTGGACCGCGAGGCGGTCGAAGCCATGATCCGGTGCCCGTACGGACTGATGCTGGTTACGGGGCCCACGGGGAGCGGAAAGACCACGACGCTCTATTCGGCTCTCGATCTGCTGCGCAGCGAGGCGACGAACATCGTGACCATCGAAGACCCAGTGGAATACCAGCTCCCGCTGATCAACCAGATCCAGGTCAACACGGGCGTGGGACTTTCGTTCGTGCGGGCGCTCCGCTCGGTGCTGCGTCAGGACCCGGACGTGATCATGGTGGGCGAGATTCGGGACGAGGACACGGCCCGCGTCGGCATTCAGGCGGCGCTGACGGGGCACCTCGTTCTTTCCACACTGCACACCAATGACTGCCCCGGGAGCATCATGCGTTTGCGCGACATGGGGATCGAATCGTACCTGATCTCGTCGTCGCTGCTCGGCGTCGTTGCCCAGCGGCTGGCCCGCAAGATCTGCCCCAGTTGTCGCACGTCGTACTACCCTCTGCCCAAGCTGCTGGAGAGCGTCGGATGGGGGCATCGGACAAACGAGCTGTTCCATCACGGGGAAGGGTGCCGGGAGTGCAACAACACCGGATTCCGCGGGCGCGTGGGCATCTACGAAGTGATGTTGATGGATGCGGAGATGAAGCGTCTGGTTCAGGAGGAAGCCAGCGAAGGGGGGATGCGTTCGTACCTTGCGGAGTCCGGCTGGCGGACCCTCCGGCAAAAGGCGCTGGACGTGGTGGAGTGCGGGGAATCGACGCTCGAAGAAGTGCTGCGGGTGACAAGATCGGACTCGGTGCCGGTGGGTGATCCGACCGGGGTGGGGGCGGCGCACTAATCATGCCTTCTGTACAGCAGACCATCTCCCAGGGTTCCACGCGCAGTGCGGGCCAGGGACTGATGCGCGGTCCGGCAGCGGATGCTCCGCTGCGGGGGAACATCCGCACCGTCGGTATTGACGACGTACATCACGCACGCGGCGCCGAGGCCATCGCAAGAGAGGGGGGAAAGGAACTACGACTGCCGCTCGGGGTATTGGTGCTGGCCACGCGGCAGATTGCCATGATGCTCCGGGCCGGGGCCGGTATCGTTCCGGCGCTGCAGGCCATTCGTCGCCAGTTTCGCAACCCGCGTCACCGGGCGCTGCTTCAGCATCTGATCGTGGACATGGAGGAGGGCACGCCGCTGGCCGAGGCCTTGCGGCGCTATCCCTCGACGTTTGATTCGGTGTATTGCGCCATCGTCGCGGCCGGTGAGGCCAGCGGCTCGCTGCCGGCGATGTTTGAACGGCTTGCCGCGATCGTGAGCAAGCGGCGGGCGATGCGCAAGAAGGTGATCGGAGCGTTCACCTACCCGGTACTGCTGACGGTGATGTGCATCAAGATCCTGCTGGTCATGCTGCTTTTCGTCGTTCCGCGATTTGCAGACATGTTCGTGCAGCTCGGCGTGGAGACGCCGGGGACGACGAAAGCACTCCTGGCCGTGGGATCCTGCGTACGGGGCTACTGGCCGGTGTTGGTCGGAGCGCTGGCAGCCCTGATCGGGGCGATCGTCTGGGTGCTGCGCGCTCCGAAAGGGAAGCTCTGGCTGGCGAATATGCAGACGGAGGTCCCGGTGATCGGACGGCTTCGCCGTCTTCTCATTCAGGCCCAGGTGCTGCGGACGATGGGCACGCTAATCGAGAGCAAGGTTAGCCTGCTCGAGGTGATCGAGCTGGTGCGGGATTCGACCACCAATCGTCGGTTCCAGCGGATGTTCAACGCGATCGACGATGCGGTGACGGGGGGCGGACGCATGAGCACGGCGTTCGAGAAGTCGCGGCTGATCGAGCCGTACATCTGCCAGGCCGTGTCCACCGGCGAAGACACGGGCAATATCGGGGGGGCGCTGACCTACTGCGCCGATTCGCTGGACGAGTCCAACACCGAGCTGATCGCGGTGGTGACGAAACTGGTGGAGCCTCTGATTCTGGTGGGGATGGGTCTGGTCGTCGGATTCGTCGCGGTTTCATTGTTCCTGCCGCTGTTCGATCTGACGTCGGCCATTCATTGATCGGTTGAGAATGGAGCGCGTGAAGTAGACATGGTGCGAATGGGGCGAAGACGGAATGGACTGACGTGTGTCGGTGCCGACACGGGAGCGACGGGTCTGCGCGCCGTGCAGTTGCGCCGAGCGGACGGTGCGGTCGAGGTTGTGCATTCGGCTCGATGGGAGGGAAGGAGAGGCGACGAAACACACGCTCCAAGCGGCGAGGAGGTTTCCGGATGCCTGGGTCACGGAGGCTTCCGGGGACGACGCGTGACGGCCGTGCTGCATCCTCCCGACGTGGACTTCTTCGCGCTGGAACTTCCCCGGACGGACGAGAGCGACGTGGAAGCGGCGGTGCGGCACGAAGTCGAGCGATTGGCGGGGCCGAAGCGTGCGGAACTGGAGACGCGGTACTGGGAACTGCCGACAACCCGGGCGTCGATTCCGAACGCGGTGGGGGCGGCCGTATCGCGTGACAAGGTGATGGAACTGGTCACGGCCTTTGAGAGCGCGGGTTGGCTCTGCATGGGCGTCGACGCGTCCGCCACGGCGCTGGCACGGTTCGGATCACTGCTGCGCGAGTGGCGGGCGGACGAGGTGTGGGGCATGCTCGATCTGGGACAGCGCCAGGCAAGAGCGGTGATTTGTCTGGGGCACGTTCCGGTGCTGGTTCGCTCGGTCGGTTCGGGCGGCGGCGAGTGGACTGACCGCATTGCCCAGTCACTGCAGGTGAGCCCGCGCGCCGCGGAGATTCATAAGCGCGAATACGGAATCCGGGGGGGCGGCACACCGACGGCGGCAGGTGAAACCACGGGGAACGAAGGTCCGGGCGGCACGGCCACCGCGGAACTCTCGGGCATCCTTTTGGGAATCCTGCGAAGCGAGCTTCGGGAACTGGCCGGAGAGATCAAGCGTTCTTTCGAGTACGTGCTGAGCTGTTACCCGGGTTCCTCGCCGACGGAACTCATTCTCGTCGGCGGCGGCGCCGCGATGCCGGGCGTTCCGCAGCATCTGGCGTCCGCGCTGGGCATTCCCGTGCAGCGCGCGTCATCGTGCCTGGAGGAGTCGGGCTGCCAATTGCGGTATTCGTCAGGGAAGCGGAGCGGGCTCGAAGAAATGGCCGCGGCAATCGGCGCTGCCCTGGAAGGATGATTCGGCGATGACGAGCGTCAACTTCATTCCCGACGACGTCGTGCTTCGCCAGCTTCGGCGCGTTCATCTGCGGCGGCTGGCGGTGATGGGAGGAATCGCCGTCGCGCTGGTCCTGGCCGCAGCGGCGTTTGACACGTGGGACAAGGCCCGGATCGGAGCGCTGAAGAGTCAGGTGGTTGAGGCGGAGTCCCTCGTCGGTGCATTGCGCGTCGAGGTACAGAAGCTGGCGGGACAGGCGGGTGATCTGCAACTGCGCATTGATCGCGCCGACGCCCTTCGTTCCAAGCGGGAGTGGTCGGGCGTATTGGCACTGCTGAGCCAGACGATGCCATCGGGATGCTGGCTGACATCGGTGGCTACCGTGCCGCCGCGTCCCGGCCGGAATCAGAACGCGGCGGTGTCGGCGCCGGCGGCGGACGAGAAGCAGGGTGCGGTGCGAACGTCGATCACGATCGACGCCCCGCGGAAGCTGACGCTGGGAGGCTATGCGGCCGAGGTGGCGGAGCCCAGTGTGTTTGTTTCGCGGTTGAAAGAGAGCGGCGCATTCCGGGATGTGAGCCTTGTGGGCACGCACCGGGAGACGCTGGCCGAAGGACCGTTCTTCCGATTCGAGGTGGTGTGCGAGTGGTAGGCGGCAGACATCGGAGTTGGATCGGATTGCTGATGATCGACGCCGTCGGCGTCATCATTCTGGCGGCCTGCGCCGGCATTGCGCTGTGGCTCACGGTCTTCCGGTTTGAAGCCCGCGCGGTGGACGGTCGACAGCTTCGCGAAGCGCTGCGCACGGCACGTTGGGACCTGTCCACTCTGGAACAGGCCAAGGCACGTCAGTCGGCGCTGGTCAAACAGCGGCACGAAGAGCTGTCGAAACGCGGTCACCCTCCGGAGTCCGCTCCGGTGGAAGGATATGTGCAGGCGCTCTCGGGATGGGCGGCGCGGCGTGACCTGTCGGCACTGGGGCAGACACCCCTGCCGTCGCGGTCCTATCCCGGATTGAATGAGCAGTTGTTAACGTACGATGTTTCGGGATCGCTTCCCGGCATCGCCCAGTTTCTCCGCGATGTGGAGCGGGCGGATTTCTGGGCGGACATCAGCCACTTGGCCATTGAGCAGGCGACGGATGCGGCGTTGCAGGGGCAGTGCGTGGCCAATCTGACGTTCAGCCTGTTCGCGGCGCCTGCGGCGGACGCGGTCCAAGCGGCGGGAGGTGGAACATGACACCCCGCCGCAAGCGCTGGTTCATGATCATGATGGGCATCAGCGTGACGGCCATGTTCGTGGACCGCTTCCTGGTCGGCTACCAAATGGCCGGACCGCAGGGAGCCTCGGCAGGTACGGTGACCGAGCATGCAGGCCAGGTGGGGGGGATTTCGGTGAGAACCGGGGATTCGGTAGCGCTCATACCCGAGGTTCCGTTTCCGAAGAACCTGCCGGAGTCGACGAGTCGCCTGATGTCCCGTGACCTGTTCCGGCGACCCGGGCGAACGACAAGCGCATCCTCGATCGGGTCTGCCCCGGCGAAACCGGATCGAACGTCCAATTCGCAGACCTCCCGGAGCGTGGCCGAGGAATTTCCAGAACGTCATCGACTCGAGGCCGTGATGCTCGACGGCGAGAGGGCGATCGCCATTGTTGACGGGCAGTGGCTTCGGGAGGGGAGCTTATGGGACGGTTGCAGACTGCATCAAATCGGGGAAACAAAAGTCCATTTCCAGTGCAATGATGGTGACACTATTCTGCAACTTGAAACCACGTTACCGCTGAGCGGGACTAAACCGGTAACGCAGCAGCGACGATAGTATGCTGGAGGTATGGAGTTTTCCGGGAATTGGGAAATACCGGCGCCGAGAAACGGGTATCAACTACGGGGGCTTGGAATGAGTATCAGCCAAAGTAAGCGATTTGCGGCATTCAGCCTGGTGGAACTGGTCATCGTCGTTGTCATCATCGGGGTGATCGCGGCCATCGCCGTGCCGCGCATCAGCCGTGGTGCGAAGGGCGCCGGCGATGCGTCGATGCGCATGAGCCTGCAAGGCATTCGTAACGCGATTGATATGTACTCCGCGGAACACGGTGGCAAGTTTCCGGACGGCAGCCAAGGGTCCGGAACGCAGGCGGATATCGAGGCGCAGCTCACCAACAAGACCGAGTTTGACGGTGCCACGACCGTCGATGACTCCGGCGACGAACTGGGGCCTTACCTGCGAACCGGCTTTCCAACAATTCCCGTCGGCGCCAAGAAGGGTGAAAACACCGTGAAGATCATCACCTCGGGGGCGATCGCGGGAACCGACATTGACGACTCCACTGCCTGGGTTTACAGCACGGTCACCGGGGAATTCAAGGCCAATTCCACGGGCACCGACGCCAGCGGAACGGTGTATTCAACCTACTAGACGCGGCACACGACGTCCTGTTCTGACGGCGCACTAATCCGGTTCTCGACTGTTTCGGAAAAAAGACGGACCTCGCGTTGCCCGGCGGGTGACGCGAGGTCCGTTTATCTTGTCGCATGATATCGTACGCTTTGCGCGTTATGCGCCAATCTCCGAGGCGGATGCAGGGACCGTGCACGTTGTATCGGACCATGCCGTTGATGTGCGGCGGGCGCCGTCGAGGGGGCGCGTTCAGTCTCGTCGAGCTGGTGATCGTGGTCACGATCATCGGGATCATTGCATCCATTGCCGTACCGCGTCTATCGTCCGTTGCGGCGGGATCCAAGGCCAACGCTCTCCAGGCTTCCGTCGCCAGTGTGCGCAAGGCCATCGACATCTACTATGCCGAACACGGGCGTTACCCGGGGTACGATCCGAGCAGCAGTCTGCCTGACGGCGCCAAGTTCGTGGATCAACTCCTCAAATACACGGACGAGGAGGGCAATCCCAGCGAATCCTACGGCGGCGAGTTCATTTATGGGCCGTATCTGCGTCCGCCGTTTCCGAAAAACCCGACGAACAATCTATCAACGGTGCATGTCAAGGCGACACCGTCAGCGGCCGACCCGGCGAACGGCTCCGCCGGCTGGGTTGCGGTCCTATCGCACGGATACTTTGGTGTGCTGGCCTCCGATGCCGACCTCGGCAGTGTCGGCGTCGTGGACGCCGTCCGTATCGATTTGGTGCGGTTGACAAGGTCAGATTGAGAGATCGGTTATCAACATGCGACAAGCGAAGAATTCAGTCCACGATCACGCTCACCGCCGGCTGACGGCGTTCTCGCTCCTGGAAGTCGTGGTGGTGATGGCGGTCATTGCGACGATTTCGGCCATTGCCGTACCCCGTTATGTCAGCTTCATCTCGCGCGAGAAGGTCGAGGGGGCGGCCCGGCGGATCGCCGCGGACCTCAACTGGGCGCGGCAACTGGCTCGCGCCAAGGGGACGAATTTCTCCGTGGTGTTCAATTCATCCCGCCAGCAGTATTACCTGTACGACGTGGCAGCCGACAAGGTCGTCGCGCATCCGGATCACACCTTGCTGCCGTACAAGATCGACCTGGCGCAGGACCTGGACAACGTCTCGCTGGTAACGGCGGCGTTTGGCGGTGACGAGACGGTCGTATTCGATGCCTACGGCGCGGCCGACACGGCCGGTTCGATCGTCATCCAACAGGGGAAGTGGCGGCAGGGCATCACGGTCAAGCAGGCGGGCGGCAGCGTTTCCATCGGCGGCGTATACACGTTCGAGCCTGTGCCGGTCGATCCGGAGCCTATTACACCTCCGACGAAGGACCCCATCATCGTGTTGCCGCCGGACATCACCTAGGGATGGGCTTTGCTGCGACCACCTCATTGACGAGTCTTTGCACGCGCGTATAACACACCCGGCGCGAGTCGGGTTGTGGACAGCGTGTGCGCGCTGCGAGGGTCATGACTGCGTTTGGTTGAAGTGCGTGCTTCCCCAAACGGCGAAGTTTGCACCTGCTTCGATTGATCCGTCCACATCCAACACCTGCCGCGGGAGATCACCAATGAACGGCCAGACTACCCCTCCCCCTTATGATCCGCCGTCTGACTACCAGGGTGCGTTTGATGGTCCTCTCCCCGAGCGACCGCGAAGCGGAATCGCGATCGCGGCGTTCGTGTGCTCCGTGCTCGGTTGTCTGGGCGTCACGGCCGTTGCGGGAATCGTCCTGGGCGTTGTGGGCATCGTGCAGACCGCCGGCGGCAAGCGGCGCGGGCTGGGTTGGGCGGTCGCGGCGTTGCCCATCTCGTGTTTGACGGGAATCATGTTCATCGTCATCGCGATCAGCAGCATCTACGGATTGGGAATATTCAAGGCCCGCCAGGTGGCGATCGACGTGCTCAAGTCCGATGCACCCGAGGCGGCGCGCATGATTCGTGAAGTCGCATCCGCGGATCTGAGCGCGGTAGCTGACGAGCGGCGCGTTGGTGCATGGCTTACCCAGATCCAGGGCGTACACGGCACGTTCGTGGGATTCGCGCGGGACAAGGCGGAATTCCCCGTTTCGGAGGACGGCCGCGTCCAGACGATCACCTACACGGGCAAGTTCGTAAACGGCAATGCCCCCGTGAGCGTTACGACGTCGCCGTCCCTGTCGCTCGAGCACTCGTACCGTCTCGAAGACCTGTCCGTAGACGGGCTGTCCTTGAAGAAGTTCGATGCCGGCGCCGCACCGCCGCCGCAGCCGGCGGACGGCGATAAGGAGACCACGCCGTCGGAGAACGCGGGAAGTCCGCCCGCGTGACCACCGTCAGCCCGTCCAGGCCGTCGGATCACGTGCTATCACCCATCCCGGGCGATCCGACCCGTCCCGGTCAGCGTATTGCCGCGATCGACGTCCTGCGGGGCGTTGTCATTCTCGGCATCCTGCCGATGAACATCCAACTCTTCGCCACGGTAGAGGCGGCTTTCCTGAACCCCCATGCCGGCCCGTGGACCGACGCCGCCAACGTTGCGCTTTGGAGCTTGATGCACGTTCTTGTCGGCCACAAGGACCTCAGCATCTTCGCCATGCTGTTTGGTGCCGGGATCATCATGATCGACGCCCGCAGCCGCGGGCGCGGTGGGACCAGACTTCATTATCGGCGGATGCTGGTGCTGCTGGCGATGGGGATGCTGCACGCGTACCTGCTCTGGCCCGGCGATATCCTGGTCACGTACGCGCTCGCGGGAATGGCGGTGTATCCCCTGCGCGTGCTTCGGCCGGTCTGGCAATTGACCCTTGGACTGGCGGCATACGCCGTGCCGATGGTCATCTGCCTGGTATTCGGGCTGATCCTTCCCGGGGCGCCGGCGGGACTTCGCGAACCGATATTCGCCATGTTCGCACCATCGGCGGAGCAGATCGCGGCGCACCACGCGACGTACGCGGCGGGATGGTGGTCCCAGTTCCCCGACCGCGCGGCGTCATCCCTTTCGATTCAACTCGTCATTATTCCCCTGGCCCTGTTCTGGGTCGCGGGGGGCATGATGCTCGTGGGGATGGCGCTGTATCGCTGGGGGGTGTTCTTCGCGACGCTTCGTCCGCGGATCTACCTGCTCATGATTGCCCTGGGATTGACGATTGGACTGCCCGTTGTCCTGTGGGGACTTTATCGCAATTTCCAGGCCGATTGGGCCCCGGCCTACTCGATGTTCCTGGGGCGACTTCCCAGTGAAACGGTTCAACCGCTGATGGCCGGGGCTTGGATTGCGTTCTGGATGCTGATATGCCGGGCAGGGGCGCTGCCGTGGCTCACCCGGCCGCTGAGTGCCGTGGGGCGCATGGCGTTGAGCAATTATCTTGCCCAGACGCTGCTGTGTTCGTTCTTGTTCTATGGGAACGGATTGGGGCTCATCGGACAGATCGACCGCTTCGGCCAGCTGGGGCTTGCCGTGGGCTTCTGGATCGTCGAGCTGGCGGTTTCCTCGATCTGGCTCAAGCGGTTTCAATACGGTCCGGCTGAATGGGTCTGGCGGGCATTGACCTATGTCCGCCCGCCGGCCATGCGCGCACGGTCCACCGATTCGACACGCGTGTCGGGGGATTCGAGTTCATTCCTTCAGCCCCCGGCTGATTCAGGTTCTCGTCGCGAAGCACTTTCTTTTGTATCGGCGCTGGGCCGCGTTGCCGCGTTCGCGGGGTTGCTGATTCCACTACTGGGAATCGCATTGATGGCCAAGTTCGCGGCGCAGGTCGCCGGCGAGTCGGCTCCTGAGGATCTGGCGCTCTATGTCGTCGCGGGGGCATCGGCGATTCTGGTGGCATGGGTCTGCCGACGGATTTTCGAACAGGAACAGCAACCGGCCACACGTGAAGGGCGACGGGTTGCCGGAGCCGGGGGGCTGGCATGGGGCGCGCTTCTGGGACTTTGTCTGCCGCTGATCTGGATGGGGGCGGTGTTCCTGCTTGGCTGGACGGCAATCAATACCACTGCGGTACAGCATCCTCTTCTCGTTGCGATTGGCGGCGCGTTTGCGTGCCTCGCACTGGCGACTTTTGAAGAGGTCGCCTTCCGCGGCTACGCCTATCAAACACTCTGTCAATGGAATCGATTCGGGGCGATTGCCTTATGCGGCATCGGATTCGTCGGCATTCATCTGCCCAATCCCGGGGGTATGGGCGCGGCCGCGATGGTCAACATGTTCCTGTTCCACTTGCTTTTGGTGGGCCTGCTGGCGAGGGCGGGTACCCTCTGGCCGCTCGTCGGGTTGCACGCCGCGTGGAATTTCGCCATCGGAACACTGCTGGGCCTGAGCGTGAGCGGCGATGCGACGGATCGTTCCCTGCTCGACGCGAGGGTCTCCGCCAACGCGTGGACGGGGAGCGCCTTCGGTCCCGAAGGGGGCTGGCTGATCACACTCGTCCTGGTCGGCGCATGTCTGTGCGTGTACCGCCTGCCGAATCAAGGGCAGGGCGCCGGGTCGTCAAACGGATACGCCGGGGACTGAAAGGCGAGGACGATACGAAGGATATCGTTGCCGTTGACCAGTTCGTTGGGGACGGCGCCGTCGATATCCACCCATACCAGCGGGGGCGCGGTGGGACGGTTCTCGAAGCGATTCACCGCCGCGAGCACGTCAATTCCATTGACGATTCCGTTGGGACCCGTCCAGGCCGAACCGTCGTACGATCCCACGACATCGCCCCATCGGAACGCGGTGTTGATCGTCGATTCGGCCCCGTATCCGTTGGGATCACCTGGGTCGAAGGTCTCGGCCAGCGGCGTGACGACGTAGGCGGAATTCGCGCGAATGTCGGCGTCGCCCACATGGATCATGGGCTCGTTCCATTCTCGATAGACCGGGGCGCACGTCAGACGCGAGACGGCGAAAGCGTCGGGCGCGTCGACCCACTTCTCCCACCCGGGGAACGCCGGATTGGTCATGCGGAATGCCTGCATCGTTCCGGCGGAGGCTCCAACCGCGCCGGGGGAGAAGGAGATGTAGCGGTTCTTTACAATCGCGTCGGGCGCTACGGGCTGAGGTTGCTGACAGGCATCGGGGAATGCATCGCCGTTGCTGTCGGATTGCGTTCCCGCACCCAACTCGCAGGCGTCCGTTGTACCGTTTCCGTCGCAGTCGGAGAGCGTCTGGCAATCGTCGGGGATTCGATCGGGACGGGCTCCGGCACCGGTGTCGGACAGGAAGGCCTCAAGGTCGGCGAAGTCCTGATCGACGAATTCCGGGAAGATTCCGCCCGGGTGCGTTGTCGGAGGCGTGAGCTTCGTCCAGATCTGATTCCGCTTCTTTCCGCGGATGTTCGGACCAAAGCCGCCCGTGCCATTCTGCCCGTGGCAGAAGACGCAAGATGATCCGAAGAGGGTAGCCCCGGCCGAGGCGTCGCCGATCGGCCCGCCGTCACAGTCCGTGCTGAGTCCTCCGGCGACGTCACACACGTCGTTGACGCCGTTGTTGTTGCAATCGGCGAATTCGCACTCGTCGGGAATGTTGTTGCCGTTGCAGTCGGGCAGTCCCTCGCAGTCGTCGCGGGCACCGTTGCTATTACAGTCGGTGCAGGACGTATCGGTGCAGGGTGCCAGCGGTCCCGGCAGGCAGACCCCACCACCGCATGTGTCACTCACCGTGCAGGCGTCGCCGTCATCGCAGGGCGCGGTGTTGTTGACGAACTCGCAGAGGTCCCCGACACAGTTATCATCGGTGCAGGGATTGCCGTCGTCGCAGACGCCCGTCTGGCTGCAGTCTATCGCGCAGGCCACTTCAATCTCGAAGGCGTCGATGGCGGCTTCAAGTACCGTGGCCGCGCCGCCGTCCGTCGCCGAGAAGCGAACCTGGACGTTCTCGGCGGCCGGAATCGCCGCGGTGAGATCAATGAGTTCCGTCTGCCAGACGTTGCTGTCGGCCGTATAGGTTGCAACGGGTACCCAGGTGGCGCCGCCGTCACCGGTGACTTCGACAATGAGGCTGTCTCCGCCGGCGGTGTCGGTCGTGCCGATCCAGTACGCGTAACGAAGCGTCGCGTTTCCGCCCGCGAGCGGATATTCCGGGCTCAGCAGCCGCGTCGTGCCGCCGTCCACATCGGAATCGCCGTCGGTGTTTCCGGTCAGGTAGCAAGCACCGTTGCCGTCGTAATCCGTCGGCGGGTCCTCGCGATCGCCGCCGCCGACCGGGATGCCCCAATCCCAGAATCCTGTGGTTGCGCCTTCGTTCACGACGGTCCAGCCTGGGTCGGTGTCGAAGTGGTCGTTGGCCGGCATCGGGTCACAATAGTCCGGGTCGCAGGCGTTTCCGACGCCGTCCATGTCGTCGTCGGCCTGTGAGGCGTTGGGCGTCGTTGGGCAGTTGTCGCATGGGGATGGGACACCGTCCCCGTCCGGATCGACGCTGTCATCGAAACCCGGGCACAGATCGCAGCCGTCGGGAACGCCGTCGCCGTCGCTGTCCACCGCGTCATCAAAACCCGGACATTGATCACATGAATCCGGCACGCCGTCGCCGTCGCTATCCGATTCACATTCGTCGGGGATGAAGTTGGCGTTGCAATCGGAGCTCTGCCCGCAGCCGGTAACCTGACAGGCGCCGCTCTGGGCGGTGCAATCCACGTCGCAGATGTCTTCGATGCTGTTGCTGTTGCAATCGAGAGGGCCGACGTCCGGGCCGACGATGTTGATGACGACGGAGGTCGGCGTGCCCGGTTTGAAGGGCGTGATGATTGCTGTCGTCGTGGTCGGCGGGAGATTGGACTCAAATCGGAAATTGTACATCGTTCCCCAGCGAAGCGCGTTGGCGTTGGGATTCGAAGCGTAGGCTTCCGTTTCCCAGGCGATAAACGCCGGGTCGACCGTAATCGTCCAATCGGCGTTCGAGTAGGGTTCACCGCTGTGCGATTCCACATCGTGGAATCCGGCGTTGCGAACCAGACCCCCTCCTCCGAGCGGGATCGAAAAGCCGCCGACCGCCCGGTCGGAATTGAGATTGAACAGGGCGTATTCATAGGACCAGTAGCCGTCCCCGACGCTGCTGGCCCGTGCCGCGATCTTCAGCAAACCGTCGCCCGCGATGAGAACGTCCTGCGCGGCCACCGAGTGATCCAGGGCCGGCCAGGCCAGGATAGCCGGTCGTTCCCGTACCGTGCTGTCCGCCAAATTCAGGCTGTACGAGCCTCCGCCTCCGGAGATGGTCACGCGGCGGTGTGAGGCGTTGTTGTCGCCGTTGCCTGCCGTCGCGTCGTCCGGGGTCACATACTGACCCTCGACGAAGTACATCGCCCCGGCATTGAGCGTGGGGTCGATGTCGTCGTTATGGACCTGAAGGCGCCGACCAATGACCGGCGGGGCGGCCGGTGCGGAAAACGGGTAGGGGTAGAACCCGGTGGATGGGTTCACCTCGGATCGCGGTCCCAGGTTGTTCTGCGTTCCGTTCAGACTCGCCGAGTAAGGATCGGAGCAACCCACTCCGAGGTGTTGTCCTGAAGGATCGCCTGCGCATCCGCCCGGGCCCGTGCAGAGATTGTCGGAGAGTGCGAAGAATCCGTGCTTGAGCCAGCTCTGTCCGATCTGCTCAAACCGGCCGTCCTTGAAGCGGTACATGTTTTGTGCGATGACGGGATGTTGATTCGTGTTGGAGAACCAGTTGAGCGGCTCGCTCCCCAGATTGCATGAAACGGTTCCAACGGAGAACGCGGAAATCCCTCCGGAGGTTCCGTAGCTCATCGTCTGGTAAAGATCACCCACGATGACGTCCGGGCCGGAACCGGCCAGGGGGGAACGAGGGGCATTCTCGCCGGAAACATCGCACGTGGCTCTCGCCTCTCCATTAAGCTCGAAGTCGATCTTTACTCTTCCGATTTCGCGTCCGCAGACACCGTTCTCGCAAAGACGCAGGCCGGCCTGGATGGTGACCGCATCCGGCCAATGGGCGAAATCGTGGAGAACGGGCAGGAGCTCGAAGCGTACGTCGTCATCACCCGCAATAGTGCTGGCGAGGCTCCAGCCCTTGTCGGTTTCATATCGGAGCAGAAAATTGCCCAGCGTCCGCCGCTCACTGCCGTCGCTGATCAGCAGTGCTCCCTTGCTGCGGACCGAGGCGTCCAGGAACGTGACGGGCCTCGCATTTTCCATCTCGAAGTGTGCCTCGCCGATGGCCAGACCGAACGTGTAGCTCGTCGGCGTTGCGTCCGGGTCCTCGACCGTTCCTGCCGAAGACATCACCTCCCAGCCGATCTGTCTCAACGCATCGGGCGAGAGTTCGATGCGCACTGTTCCGCTGAGGGACTGCGTAACGGGCGTGGCGGCTTCTTCTCGGGACTCCGCCTCGCCCGGTTGGCCCGCTCGGGCCGGATCAGGCAACACGAACGCAAGGCACAACGCGCTTACAAGCACCAGCGTTTCCGCCCGGAACTTGGGGGTCGACAAAGAGTTGGGCATGGCACACGACTCGAGAAAAAAGGAATTCTGCGGGCGCGACTATCGCGCTTCGCGCACGGGCGCCCATCGCCGGTCGTCCGGTCCGATAGTCTGGCCAAATGTAAAAGACGGGTCCCGTCCCGACAGCGATACGATACCGCTTCAGCTTATCCAGTTCAACGACATTGATGGCTTGCCTCAATTCCAGGCACACGGGTTACGGGTCCGAAGAGAAATTGGGCGCAGGCGACGCTGTCACCCCTCGGTAACGCCGGAATGCGTTTTCGTTGACCCAATAGTGCCGATCCGCAAAGATTCGGCGCTGCGGTTCGGTTTGGGAACCGGAATTGTAGAGGCCTTCCTGGCGGTTGCTTTTGCGGAAGCGTGGGGGTCTTGATGACCAGAATCCGAACGACGCTAATCGAGGTGATCGTGCTTCTCGCGATCGGGGCGGGTTTGGCTTTCGCGGGAAACGCGGTGCGGTCAAGCAAGTCCCTTCAGCTTTCCCGGAACTACTTCGATCGCGGCACTGAGCGGGTCAATGAGATGCTCCGCCAGCGCATGCAGGACCGGGCAGGCACGGTGTCGGCGGCCGCGGGTACCCCCTCCGAGAGCGAGACGGGGGAGCACCCCGGGCCATCGGCTGAATTCGCTTTCGCCGACCTTGCCCAGCCAGACGCCAAGCCGAAAACCACCGATTCCGATGACGGTTCCGGGCCAGCTGGTTCCGAGCCGAGTGTCGCGGCGCGTCCGGCTCCCGTGGAAGCGGCGGCGCCAGCACCCGCCACTGCATCGAAGAAGATCGAGCATCCCTATCAGGAGATCGACTTCGAGGGCGTGGTTGAAGCAATCTCCGATCCGAAATATGCACAGGGACTGTACGTGCTCGTCGATGCGCGAGCCATGGATGAGTACGAGCAAGGCCACATTCCCGGGGCGATCCAGGCAGACCATTACGAGCTCGAAAATTACATTGGTATCCTCAGTCAGCGCGCCCTTCCGGCCGACAAGGTCATCGTTTACTGCAACGGCGGAGACTGCGAGGACAGCGCTTACATGTGTCGGGATCTGCTCGAGCTCGGCATGGAATATGACAGGCTCTACCTTTACGCCGGTGGCTGGCACGAATGGGAGGCGCGGGCGGATAGCAGCCTGATCGCAACAGGGAGTGGGGGTTAAGCACGTGGGCGCGTCAGTTTCGATGATCCGCCGGATTGACCGAACAGGTGTGCCGCTGCTGGCCGCAAGGCTCGTGGTCGGTGGCCTCTTCATCTGGATGGGCTACAAGAAGATTCTGGACCCCATCGAGTTTCTCAAGCTCATTCGCATGTACGGCATGGTTCCCGAAGAGCCTGCCTTCTACCTGAACAGTATTGCCGTTGTTCTGCCCTGGTTGGAAGTGGTCGCCGGGGCGGCGCTGCTTCTTGGTGTATTCGTTCGCGGAGCAGGTGCGGTTATTGCGGGGATGCTCGCAGTGTTCACGCCGGTCATATTCGTCCGCGCCATGCAGATGGTCTCGGCCGAAGGCACTCCGTTCATGCAAGTCGCATTTGACTGCGGCTGCGGTTCGGGCGAAGTGATCATCTGGAAGAAGCTGCTCAGCAATACGGGCCTTCTCTTGCTGTCGCTGGTGCCGATTTTCTCCAATTCGCGGTTGCTCTGCCTTTCGGCTCTGTTCTCCCGGCGCGGCCTGCCCGAACATAATGCCGAGGCAGACCGATTGGGTCATCGTCGGGAACGCAACGCCGAGTCGCGGAGCAATCGCGTCACCGCTTCCTGAATCACGAACCCGCCCCTAAGGCCTGCCATATCAGCGTTCGAAGATTGAACGCCACGTGAATCGTGACGGGAACGATGAGCGCGCCGGTGGTCTCGTAGGCCGTTCCCAGGATCAGCCCGAGAAAGAACAGCGCGGGCAGGGCGTGTACCTGATCGAAATGCACGGCGGCGAAGACCGCAGAAGCGGTGATTACCGCGAAGCGGCGGGAGCGCGTGACATTGAGCGCGGCTGTCTGGAGAATCCCCCGGAAGAATACCTCCTCGGCAATCGGAGCGACGACGGCGGCGCCCACCCAGAGCAGCATGACCGCGCCGGTGGGCAGCGTGCCTCGTGATAGAGCCGTAAGCGTAGGATGCATGGTGGGTTCGTAGCCGGGCACAAGACGGATGAGGGCCTCCAGTGTCAGCATCAGGACAAGGGGACACAATCCGAGGGCAAACAGCGTGGCCAGGGCGGTGATTCGCGCGGGAGCGCGTGGTGCGTGGCGGGCTCCCAGCCAGAAGGTCCTCTGGGTTACTTTTGCGCGAAAGGAGACGAGGAGAAGGCACACGATGGCGGCAAGCGCCTGGGTGGCCGTGCCGGCTGCAAGCTGGGCAAGCCGCGGATCAGTGTCGCTTTCAAACCGGGTGCTCAAATAGTTGAAGCCGGCGCCGGCCAGTACGTAGGCGGAGAATCCCAGGGCGACGACGATCTCGTCGATGGAACGTGGGCGGGGAGGGAGCACCGGCCGATCGCGAACTGGTCGCAAGACCTTCCGCAAGGCCATGAGCGATAAGAGCACGACCGCCAACCCGGACAGTGCAAGGTCGATCGCGTCGAGCCGGTCAAGTTGCGGAGGTACGCTTTCCGGCAGCGCCGGACTCATTTCCGCGAAAGCGAGAAACATGGGCGTACTCTAACCGGGGGCCGGCGAGATGACATCCCATGATGCCGCAGCGAATGGCTAGGCGGGTTCGATGGTGACGGTAAGGCTGAGGGAAGCGAATTGCTCTGCAAAGAGCTCGGCCCGCTCCTGGTGGGTGACCGTGATCAGGGCTACACCTTTTTCGTGAGCCTCTAGTGCCTTGACCGTGGCGTCTTCAAAAGTCGAACCAACAAGTCGCATGATCGCGCTGATTACGTGATCGAACGAGTTCACTTCGTCGTTGTGCAGGAGCACTTTGTAGGGCGGAAGCTTCTTGGGCTTGCGCTCGGGCGGTGCCGCACGCTTGGCCGGGGCCAGCGCCGTACCGGATTCACTCACCGCATTGGGGTCGATTGGCTGCTGTTCAGGCTTGTCGCTCATGGTCCTGCACCGGGTTTCCGCTGAGACTATTTTAGACATCGGTTCAGTTCGCGCCAAGCATGAACCGGCGATTCCAACGTCATCTCGCAGCCTTTCGGTGACTCGGTGCGGGGCGCCGCGGGTCAGCGGCAAAGACGCTTAAGCGATCGGATGAACTTATCGAGGGGCGCGCGTGAACGGAACCGATCCGAGAGTCGATAGTGGGACGCCGGTCAGATACGGAACAAATTCGACGCGAACGCCGACCTCATCGGTACGCGGCGGGGAGCCATCGGGATCAAGCCGACATACAACTTTGAAGTGGTTCGTTCCGAAGCGTCCGTACCAGGACTCGCGCAGTTCCTGCTCGGATGCGATGGTGCGAACGCAAAGCGAGCGTGGATTGCCTGCGTTCTCCAGGTCCAGGATCTGGACGGTCAATCGGCCGGGGGCCTTCACGGTGTCGCCTTCCTTGTCGAAAAGACGCACGTAGACGTTTACTCCGTCGTCGCCGGGCTTGCCGTCCAGATCGGTACCCCCGGAAAGGGAGGCGATCTCAATCCGCACCGGCGAGAACAACGTGATCGGGCGATCCGGAGGAAAGTTCTGCAGATTCTCGACCTGAGTGCTGAGCGATTGCTTCGCCTCGCGGCACGTCTTCAGTTGCCGTTCGAGGGCGGCATTCTCCAGTTGAAGCTCGTCTTTTTCGCGCATGAGCTGCGCGCGGATGCGATTCGAGGCGCACCCGGACCCGATGGAAGCGATCGCCACACCGGCGATGAGCATACATACGAATTGGCGCATGGGGAGCTTCATGCGCGTGCGTATACCGCAGACGACCGCGGCAGGCAATGGGGACGCACTTGTGCGCCCCATCGGCCCGATCCTCCGGGGGCTGCCGCGCATGAGTTTCATCCGTGCCGCACGGTGGCCGGCGCGCAAATGGCCAAGTCCTGAACCAAGACCCTTTCGAGTCCGAGGCCGCGAGTCAGATTGCGACGGTGTTACGCCAGCTTCTTGTATCCCTCTGCAAACACGGCCTGGGCCGCGGCGACACCCGCGCCTTGCTTGAAGGAGAAATTCTGCTCCGCGAGGCACATTTCGAATGCGGAGATGGCGCCGAGCGTGTCGAACGCGTCCACCCAGCCCATGTGGGAGAAGCGGAAGATCTTGCCCTGCATATCGCCCTGACCGCCCGCGATCTGGAATCCGTACTTGGCACGGATGGTCTTGCGGAGCTTGGCCTCGTCGAGTCCTGCGGGGACGGCGATGGCTGTGACCGAATCCACCGGGTCGGCGGCAAAGAGCTTCAGGCCCAGCGCCTCCGTCGCGGCGCGCATGCCCTTGGCGAGCATGGCCGTCTCCGCCCAGATATGCTCGAGTCCGACTTCCTTGACCTTTTTGAGAATGAACATGAGCCCACGAACAAGGGCGACGTTCGGCGTAAAGGGAGCATCCCAGGTTTCCAGGGATTTCCGGTAGGCCTTGAGGTCATTGTAAAGCGTGGGCATCTTGCCGGAGTCGATCCGTTTCCAGGCCTTGTCGTTGACGGCTGCCAGAGCCAGTCCCGGCGGGAGCATCAGTGCCTTCTGTGAACCGGTTACGTACACGTCTACGCCCCATTCGTCCATTTTCACGGGGATCGTGCCGACTGCGGTAATGCCATCGACAATGAGTAGCGCTCCGCGATCGCGGGTGATCTTGGCAATGCCTTCGACGTCGGTCAGCGCCGTGGCCGAGGTCTCGCTGTGAACCACGATGACCGTGTCGATCTTGGGGTCGGCGTCCATTGCCTTCTTGACATGTTCGGGCTTGCCGCCGTGGCCGTACTCGAGGTCGACGGTCGTGTGCTCGATGCCGAAGGTCGCGCACACCTTGGCCCAGCGCTCCGCGAACTTGCCGTTGCGGATGACCAGCGCCTTGTGACCCGGCGGGCAGCAACCCACGATCGCCGCCTCGGCCGCCGAGGTCCCACTGCCCGTAAAGGTCAGGCAGGTCGCCTTGGTCTGGAACAGGTACTGCATGTAGCCGTGCAGCTCCTTGTGCAGGTCGCGGTAGTAGGCCGTGCGATGGTGCTCCATCGGGCGGGCCATCTCCAGCATGACATCTTCGGGAACCATCGTGGGACCGGGCGTGAACAGGCGAATCTTCTTCATGGGAGTCCTCTCGAAAGGGGAACGGGATCGAAGTCGAGGGCGGCAAGTCCGCTGCCGCCGGCCGCGCCGAGGTCGCACGTACCCGTGCGGCGAATCCGTGCAACGGATAGATTACAGGCAAAATACGGACCAGACGAGCCAAGGGGATCAGGGGTGCTTCAAACGGGCTCGGAGGACGCCTGTCGATCCCCGGAGGGACAGGATGACGAAATATTGTCCCACCCGGCACCGAATGACAAACTGTTCCAGGATGCGTTCCGCGAGTCGCGGGAAGGAGTTTCGAGATGATCCAGGTTGCCATCATGGGCGGGCACGGGGGCGTGCTCCGGCCGGATAAACGGATTTTCATCACGTTCATGGGTGGCGCGGAGCTGGTCATGCCCACGGTGGCCCGGCAGATTCTGGCGGCAAGATCGCGAAACCGTGAGGACGCCAAACCCGTTACCCAGTTCTTCCTGACCATTATGGGAGGGACGGAGATCAAGCTCCCTACTCTCGCGGCTGAATTTCTGGACCTCCGCGAACTCGTCCGCAGCGGTGACCTCAGCCTGGCCGAATGGGACCGGGCCATGTCGGGCATCGCCCAGACCCAGTCCAACATCGCGTCGTTCACGCTGATGGGCGGTTTCGAGGACCACGCGCTTCCCGAAGAGAGTGAGGAAATCGATGCCCTTGCCATCCAGCGCCACCTCGGCAACATTTCCGACAGCGCCGGTCGTGTCCTGCAACTGGGCATCGGTCAGGGGGAGTCGGAGCGGCGGGCGACGATCCGCCGGGCCGTGGCCGTGGAGGTGTAGGAAGCGGCAACGGGCAACAGGAATGGGGACTGCCCCGCATTGTCTGCGGCTGCCGAGGATTGGCTGCCCGGTGAATATCTTCAATCCGTCACCGGCGGGCACGCCGTTTGCCCGCACCTATCAGGCGATTTAGAATCCGCCTCGAGTGATTCCCGACCCGCGTCAGGCCGGTGCGGACGTGCTCCGACCCGCGCTACGGCCTCAGGAGCCGCCTGTTGCCTCTTCCGTTCAAGCCCTTTGAGCACATGACCGAGCAGGACTACGCCGCGATCGGCTTCCGTTGCGGTCTGGAGGTGCATCGGCAGATCCTCACGCAGACCAAGCTCTTCTGCCGCTGCCCGGCCGGCCGCTACAGCAGCGAGTATGACGCGGAAGTTCTGCGGCACATGCGGCCGACGCTCTCCGAACTTGGCGAGTACGACGGCACCGCCCTGATGGAGAAGAAGACGCGCAAGAACATCTACTATCGCCTGCACCGCGATACCGTCTGCACCTACGAATTCGACGACACGCCCCCATTCTTCCTGAACGATGAGGCGTTGAGCATCGCCCTGGAAATCGCGTTGCTGTTACGGCTGAACATGGTGGACGAATTGCACATTGCCCGGAAGCAGTATCTGGACGGGTCGATTCCCACCGGATTCCAGCGGACCACCATCGTGGGCGTGGACGGCTGGATGCCCTACAAGGATCGCCGCGTCCGGATCCGGCAATTGGGACTGGAGGAAGACTCCTGCCGGGAGGTGTCCGATGTCGGACACGATCGCGTATACCTGACGGACCGCCTGGGGATGCCGCTGATCGAGGTGGTCACCGAGCCGGACATGGTCAACCCGCAGGAGGTGTACGAGGTCGGCCAGATCATCCGTCGCCTCTGCCGGAGCACTGGCAAGGTTCGCACGGGGTACGGTGCCGTGCGACAGGACGTCAACGTCAGCGTGACCGGCGGCACGCGGATCGAAATCAAAGGCGTGCCGCAACTGTGGCGGATTCCCCGGCTGGTCTACAACGAGGCCCGGCGGCAGTGTTCGCTTTTGCATATTCGGGACCAGTTGGCACAGCGAGGCGTCACGCCGGAAAACCTGTCTACCGACCATGCCGACGTGACGCGCATCGTGGCCAAGACAAGTTACGTTCCGATTCAGTCGGCTGTTTCCGCGGGAGAGCGAGTCCGTTGCGTCGCGCTGCGGCGGTTTGCCGGATTGCTCAACGAACCGACGCAGGAACACACGACGTTTGCCAAGGAGTTTTCGGACCGTGTCCGCGTTATTGCCTGCCTGACGCGGCTGCCCAACATCGCCCACTCCGACACGGCATCGGAAACGTTGCTGGTGCGGGATTGGCAGCGTCTGTTCAAGGCGCTGGATGCGGACCCCGGCGATGCCCTGATGCTCGTGTGGGGCCCGGAGCGGGACACGATCACCGCCTGCGAGGAGATCATGATCCGTGCCCGCGAAGCGACGCAGGGCATTCCGCCGGACACGCGCCAGGCGCTCAAGGACGGCACCAACGGCTTCGAGCGTGTGCTGCCCGGCGCAGAGCGGATGTATCCGGATACGGACTTGCCGCCGTTGAAGGTTGATGAAAAGCAGCTCGAGAGCATTCGCGGCCACATGCCCGAATTCGTCTGGGATCGTGAGGCAAGGTATCGCCAGCTGGGGCTGACGGACGCGTTGATCGACGCGCTGATCATGTCGGACTACGCGGAGGTGTTTGATCGGGCCGTGGGCGAGCATCATGTTCCGCCGGTGTTCGCGGCGGTTGTTCTTACGCAGCGGCTCAAAGCGCTACGCCGATCGGGTCTCGATGTGCGCTTGCTGTCTGAAAAGGATTTGCTCGACGTGCTGGCGATGGTGGCCCAGGCACGACTTGCCCCGGAAGGTGTTTTCTCCGTTCTGCGGCAGGTAGTCGAAGCGCGTTCCGGCGAGAAGGGCGCGTACGAGAATGGTGCCGCTGTCAACGACATCGTGGCGAACCTTGGTTCGGCGCCGTCCGAAGCGGAGGTGGCGTCCGGCGTTCGGGATGCGATCGCCCAGAGCGTCGGCCGATCGTTCCCAAGCGAGGAGCACCGGCGGCGGTTCGTCATGGGGCAGCTCATGCGTTCGTGGCGAGGGCTCGTCGGCGGGCGGGAGTTATCTCGGAAAGTGCAACCTGTTTTGATGGAGACGGGTGTCCGTATTGCCGCGGCGGGTGGATCGCGGGCGGCCGCGACAAAGACCAAGGCATGAGCAAGAGCAGCAACAACGGCTATCGCGGCGTGGGGCAGGCGGTGCTCGAGCGCTTCCGCGTCGGCGTGTGGAGCGACGTGGAGGTCGAGACGGCGCGGGGGCGGTTTCGTGGGCTGATCCTGCCGCGATCGGAAACCTCCGACGAACGGCACATCGTGCTGAAGCTGGACAGCGGGTACAACGTGGGCATTGCGGCCGACTCCGTGTCGAGCATGATCGAGCACGGCCGGCGGGAAGCGCACTACAAGATTCCCGAGAAGCAGTTTCCGTTTCACCCTTCCAAGCCGAATGTCACGCTGTTCGGGACCGGTGGGACGATTGCCAGCCGACTGGACTATCGTACCGGTGCGGTCATTCCGGCGTTTTCTCCCGGCGAACTCTACGGCTCCGTTCCGGAATTGGCCGACTTCTGCAACCTTACCACCGAGAAGCTCTTCGGGGTGTTCAGCGAGAACATGGGGCCGGAGCAGTACATCCGCCTTGCGGAGCGTATCGGTGAAGCCATTCGCGACGGGGTGGACGGCGTTGTCATCGGTCACGGTACGGACACCATGCATCACACCGCGGCGGTGCTGAGCTTCATGGTGCAGAATTCACCCGTACCCATCGTCATGGTGGGTTCGCAGCGGAGTTCGGATCGACCGTCTTCGGATGCGGCGCTGAACCTGATGAATGCGGTGAAGGCGGCGGCGGAGAGCGACATCGCCGAAGTGATGGTGTGCATGTTCGGCCCGACTTCGGACGAGTATTGCCTGCTCCATCGCGGGACGCGGGTGCGCAAGATGCATTCCAGCTATCGATCGACGTTCCGCACGATCGGCGATATTCCGCTGGCGAAAATCGACGCCAGGGAGATCGTCACCTTCAAGAAGGACTATAAGCGCCGGCGCAAGGATCGGGAGGTGACGATCAACACCGCGTTCGAAGAGCGCGTGACGATCCTCTACTACTATCCCAACATGAGACCCGACATCGTCGACGCGATCGTCGAGAAGGGTTATCGGGGGATTGTCATTGCCGGAACCGGGCTCGGGCATGTTAACCGGCCGTTGTACCCGGCGCTCAAGCGCGCTGTTGATGCAGGCGTGCACATTTACATGACCGTGCAGACGCTCTGGGGCTACGTGCAGATGTACGTCTATGAGACGGGGCGCGAGATCATGGAACTGGGCGTCGTGCCGGCCGCGAACATGCTGCCCGAGGTCGCCTATATGAAGCTATGCTGGGCGCTGGGTCAGAGCGACGATCGCGAAAAGATCCGTCGGATCATGCTCACGCCCATTAACCACGAGACGACCCTCCGCGAGCCGTACAACGGCTACCTGATCTACCAGGGAGCAATCCCGGAAGTGGAGCGGTTCATTCGCTCGATCCGCCGTTAGTGTTCTATCGAGAAGCGTCGAAAAGGCGTTCCGGGAGGGAAAACTGCCAGGCGCGCTCCGGAGCACGTACCCCGGAGCTGCGGACTTGGAACGCCTGGCAGACGGTCGGGTCAGCGAAGTGAAACCGGGCTGCGGTGCCCGGTGACTCACCCGATCAGGTCATCGGTACTTCCGGAAGAGCGGTTCATAGGTCGTTTCCCCGAATCTCTGTCCGGACTGAATTTTCCTGCTTCGGCACGCGACGGGCGCCCCCGGGTTCCCTTTCAACCTCCTTCGACATAGGCTGACGGCCATGCCCCGCAAACGTCGTGTCGTGCGCCCCCAAAGTCCCCCGGATCGAGCAACGCGCAGCCGGTGTCAATTGGAGCGAAAATGGTTCCGGCGCATGTCGCGTGAACCGCGCCTGGCGACCCTGGTTACGGCGCGCAGTGCGGTGGTCGAGCCTTACCACCGATGGATTCCCTATCGCCAAGGGTTTTCCCCTGAGCTGGTGCGGACCTTCATTCGGGAGGAGGGGGACGGCACCAGGGCGGGCGGAGGCGGAACGAGCGAATTCTCACCCTTGCTCGACCCTTTCAGCGGGTCAGGGACCTTCGTCGTGGAGTGTGCCCGAAGGGGAATCGTCGCAACCGGCGTCGAGCCGCTGCGTACGCTGGTGTTTCTGAACGAAGTCATGTCTCAAGGTCCGTTTCCGCCGCTTCCAGCCTTGCCGGATTCGCCGGATTGGCGCGATTACGCCATCCAGTTGCGGGAACCCCTGCATCACGCCGCGTTGATGTTGGCCGTTGCCCGGCAGTACACCGGAAAGGGCAAGCTGAATCGCGGCGCGGAACCCATCGGCAAACTACTCCACTCTGTTGCGGAGATGATGCGCGAGGACCTGACCATGCCGCTACGGCGGGCGTTTGCGGTTCATCGCGGCGATGCGCGTCGGCTGGACATGTTCGAAGAGGAGTCGATGGCCGGCGTCCTGACGTCGCCGCCGTATGTTTCGCGTTACGATTATGTGGGTCTGACCGGCCCTTACGAGCAAGTGTATTCGTTCTGGTACGGGCCGGACGAGTCCAATGGATCGGATTCCCAGATCGAGGCAGTCCGTCCGTCGCCGTTTGCGGTATCGCGGTCGGATTACGCCGGCCCGTCGGGAGCGGATTCTAATGATAACAATCAGGCTTCCCGGTGCGAGGGATGGGGCGAGCCAGGGGCGGCCGCCGCGGAGGAAGTTTGCGAGGAACTTCTTGGACAGGGAAAGAGGCGCGAGGCGCGGCTGGTTGGGAAATATTTGAACGACCTTGCCCGTGTGTTCGATGAGCTGTTGCGTGTCCTTCGGGTGGGAGCACCTTGCTGGATCGTTGTCGGTGGCGCCCGGATTTCGGACGCCTACTTTCCGGCCGACCTTCACGTCGCCGAACTGGCGGAGGTTCGCGGTTTGGACGTGGACGGGATTTTCGTCGCGCGGGATCTGGTTCCCACGCGCCACCGGTTCGGCGATCTCGGTCTGCTGGCCCCACGAGAATCCGTTATCGCACTCCGCAAGGTTCAAGCACGACCGCAGTGAGCACTCCAGTTTTGTCCTGCGGCGCGGTGGCGGAAGAAGGGGGAACATAGTGCCCTACAGGTCAATCGCGGCTGATCCGATAATGATCAATATGATTCCGCATCCTGCCGATCCTCCCTGGCGAAAGGGGACCGCACCGGACATCCCGGCCGCAAAGCCCTTGCGCCGGCCCACGCCACGTAGCGCGGGGTCTCAGCGGGGTTGGGATGCCCAGGAAGGGGGCCGCGAGGACGGTATGGATGGTGACCATCCCCTGCGGGATTCGTCCACGTGCCTCGTGGTCATGTACCACTACGTGCATGAAGCGGAGACGCCACGTCGCGAACCGCTTCCCGGTCCGACCGCGGCGGAGTTTCGCGGGCAGATCGAGCAGCTTTGCCGGGAGATGGAGCCGGTATCCTGGCCGATCTTCTATTCCTGGCTCGAAGGGCGCGCGGCCGTTCCCCGACGCAGCTTCCTGCTGACTTTTGACGACGGGCTGGCGGATCATGCACGGACGGTTCAGCCGATCCTGGACGACATGGGGCTGAAGGGGACCTTTCTCGTCCCGGCGCTTCCGCTGGTCGAGGGGCGGATGCTCTCAGCCCACGCCATTCACCTACTGCTGTCAACGCTCGGGGATGCAACGCTTTCGCGGGAACTTGGCGAAGTGCTGCAAGAGCTCGGATCCGGGGAAGACTGGCTGGGTCGAGTTGACAATGCCGAGGCCACCCGAATCTATCACTATGAGACCCGGGAGCGCGCCCGCCTTAAGCACCTGCTTACGATGCAGTTGCCCGTCGACCTGCGCGATCGCGCTGTCGAAAAGCTCTTCGAGCGGCATATCGGGTCATCGCGGCGATGGGCGCGGCGGTGGTATCTGAGCTGGGATGACATACGCGAAATGATGTTACGCGGGCATACCATCGGTGGGCACGGCTACCGTCATGAGCCGTATGTCCGTCTGAGTCCAGATGACTGCCGACGCGACATCTATCGCACGGCGGACATACTCCGCGAAGCTCTTGGTCCGGAGCCGCGTCCGTTTTCGTATCCCTACGGGAGCGTGAACGAAATCGCGGAGACTGCCTGCCAGGCTGCCGGATTTGTTCAGGCGTTTACGACGATTCCTCAGCTTGCCCGCCGCGGTCTTTCAACCGCTTCCCTGCCGCGCGTGGATACCATTGCCGTTGATTCATTTCTCAAATCCCATTCCTGCGAGGTCGGGCTGGGATGACCGCGTCGCTCGAGCAACCGCCGCCCGCCATCGCAACTTCAGCACTGAGGCGCCGTAAACGGCTGGAGCGCTTTCTGGCCGCTTATTGGCTTCGCCCGGAAAATGCCTTCTGGATGGCGATGCGGAGCGAGATGTTGTCTCGCGTGGAATGGTCCTGCCCAGCGCTCGATCTCTGCTGCGGCGATGGCGTGTTCAGTTTCCTGCACCTTGGCGGGCTGCTGGATCCGGCTTGGGACGTATTCCAGTCCGTGGGCGGGCTGGACCGTGTTCGCACCGAGCATCACGACATTTTCGACCACATTGATGACGAATTTCGCCCTCTGGTTCAGAAGCTACCGGCAACGAAGTTCGAAATCGGATGCGACGCGAAGTCGGCGCTACTGCGCCGAGCGAAGCCGCTGGGCATCTACGAGCGTCTCGTCGAACACGATGCCAATGAAGCCCTTCCATTCGAAGACGCCTCCGTACGATTCGTCTATTGCAACGCGGCCTATTGGGTGCGACGCATCGACGCCCTGCTGAATGAGGTGCGTCGAATTTCGGTACCTGGGGGGCGAATTGTACTCCAGGTGAAACTGGACAGTCTCCGCGGGTATACGCTCGAATCGCACCACGCTCGGCTGGGCGAGGAATTCCTGGATATCATCGGCCGGGGACGGACAGACTGCTGGCCCACGCTCGCCGATCGCGACACCTGGGAAGCACGCTTCCGCCGTGCGGGACTCGTCATCGAGCGGGCCGTGCCTTTCATATCCCGCACACAGGCGCACATCTGGGACGTCGGGCTTCGGCCCATCGCGCCGTTGCTTATCCGCATGGCCAATGGTTTGAATCCGGACACTCGCGCTGCCATTAAGCGCGACTGGGTCGACCTGCTGGTCGAGTTGCTTCTTCCGTTCTGCGAACCATGCTTCGATTTGTTCAGCGGGGCATCGGAGCCGGCCGAGATCCAGTACGAATTGGTTCGACCTACCTGATTCAGACAGAGGCAGCTAACCGGAACGGCCAGATCAAGGGTGCGATCAGAACGGTGATCGCCCACATCAGCAGATTGAGCGGAATGCCCACGCGGAAGTAATCCCCAAAGCGATAGCCGCCCGGGCCGTACACCATGAGATTGGTCTGATACCCGATCGGTGTCGAGAAGCTTGCCGATGCCGCCATCATGATGGAAATTGCGAAGGGTGTGAAGCTCACGCCGAGCCTCTCGGACGTGGCCAGTGCAATGGGGAAGATGAGGACGGCCGCGCCGTTGTTGGTGATGAGCTCGGTAAAGAGCATGGTTACGCCGTAGATGACGGCCAGCGTCAGCCAGGGGTTGTCCCCGGCAACGGACGCCAATTCGGTGGCAACCACGCCCGCAAGTCCAGAGGTTTCGATCGCCCTACCCATGCCGAACGCCGCGGCGATGACCAGGAGCACCTGCCAATCCACGCTTGCCCGAGCGGCCGAGGCCGTGCAGCAACGCGTGATGATCATGAGTCCCGCGGCGAGCATGGCCGCCGGGAGAATATTGATCCACTGCAGGGCGACGGCGGTGACCATTACGCTGAGGATTCCCAGAGCGACGAACATTCGATCGTGGCGGGGCGGGTTCGAATCCTCCACGCGGCTGACCAGGTAGAAATCACGCGAGTCGCGCTGCTGTTCAGTGAAGCTGGGCAGTGTTTCGAGAAGGAGCGTGTCGCCGGGGCGGAGGATAATGTCGCCGACCTTTTTTCGAATGCGCTCGCCGTTCCGGGCGACCGCGATGACCACGGCGTTATAGACCTTCCGGAACTGTCCGTCGCGAATAGTCTGCCCGACCAGCCGGCAACTGTTGGATACGACCGCTTCGATCAGGCATCGCTTGTCGCGGGGAGTGTCCAGCTTGAATACCTGATTTGTCGCCGGTTGAAGGCCGCGGATTCGCTGGAGTTCCACCACGGAGCTCACCACGCCGACGAAGACCAGCCGGTCGCCCCCGCGCAAACGCTCCTGGGGCGAAACAGCTACAAGCAGGTTCCCGTCCCGTTCGATTTCGGCCAGGTACATGCCCGTGAGGTGGCGGAGTCCGGCTTGTTCGATGGTTCGGCCGTCCACCGGGCTGTTGGGCTCGACGATCATCTCCACGGTGTACTCGCGCGGATCCTGAAGCCGGCTCATGGCGGGAAGGCGCTCCGGCAGGAGCCACCGGCCGAAAATCATGAGGTACGTCAGCCCCGCGAGAGCACAAGGAAAGCCGACCCACGCGATGTCGAACATCGCCAGACCGGGCAGTGCGTGGCCCTTCATCAAGCCGTTTACGACTAAGTTGGTGCTCGTGCCGATGAGCGTGCACGTGCCGCCGAAGATGGCCGCGTAACTGAGCGGGATCATCAGCTTGGAGACAGAGAGGTGATACTTCTTGGCCCAGTCGGTCACGGCGGGAATCAGCATCGCCACGACGGGCGTATTGTTCAGGAACGCGCTCATGGCGACAACGGGGGGCAGCAGTCGGCGTTGCGCGTCGATGACGGATTTGGGTCTCCCCAGCACCGAGGAGACGATCCAGGCGATTCCGCCCGTGTGCTTGAGCCCCGTGACGATGACGTACATCACGCCGACGGTCACCATGCCTTCGTTGGAGAGTCCCGCCAGGGCCTCCGAGGGGGAAAGAGCGCCCGCCGCCAGCAACACCGTCAGCCCCCCCATGAACACGACATCCGGCGGAATGCGCGTGAGGATCAGTGTGCCGAGCACGACACCAATTGTGGCGACGGTCAACCAGGCATCCCAGCCCACGGCATCGACTCCCGTTCGACCAGCGTCATCGACATCAAGGCCACGCGCCTTTCGGCGGAGAGATTGGCTTGCCCATAGCGCATGCCGGCCATTTCGCGAAGTGGGATCAGGTATCGTATTTCAGAATGGAATGGACGGGGTAGCCCTCGAGCCGGTGCCGCCCTCCAAGATAGGACAACTCGATCAGGAACGCGCAACCCACGATTTCCGCGCCCAATCGCTCGACCAGGCGACAGCAGGCCGCCATCGTTCCACCGGTTGCAAGAAGGTCGTCCACCATGAGAACGCGATCGCCGGGATGCACGGCATCCTGGTGTATTTCGACGCTGTCCGTGCCGTATTCCAGTTCGTAGCTTTCCGAGTGTATGGCGGCAGGCAGCCGCCCCGGCTTGCGGATGGGGACGAACCCGGCGGACAGCGATCGTGCCACCGCTGTGCCGAAAATGAATCCACGCGACTCGGCGCCGGCGACCGCATCCACCTTCAGATCGCGGAACGGCTCGGTCAGGTGCTCGACGGCGAGGGACAGCCCGGCTTGGCTTCGAAGAAGGGGAGTAATGTCCTTAAAGACGATGCCCGGCTTGGGAAAGTCGGTTACGTCGCGGATCAACTCCCGCAGTTTCGTGACGTGAATTTCAGCAACGTCGTTCATGGTCCACTCGCCGGACGAATGCTCCCGGATCCGTTGGGAAACGATCTCGCCGCTGTGCCGCTGAAAGAAACCGTACAGGCCCGCGTTGAAAGGCCGATGAATCCTAACGGCTTGTGCCGGCAACGCCAGCCGTGCCCGCCATCAGAGCCGCCGCCGCGTCGATCTCCACCGCCGAACCTGTCCGAACCGGGTGAACAGCGCATCGAACGCGGGAGACGGGTTACCACCGAGTCTATCGGGCAGTCCGGGCGGTGCTATGGAGTTGGCACGCTCGAATCGATTTGCTATAGTTCCGACCGCTGCCGGGAGCGTCGGCGCGGCGATTGCCCGGTCGTGTACGTAAGCATAGTGTTGGCATATAGTTAGGTTAATCCTGGTGTTGCTCGGGGCGGATGGTGTGTTCACCGAACCGCGTCCGGCGCGTCGGATGTCCAGTCGGAAAAGTGCGGAAGGAGATATCGTGACTCGCTCAATTCGTCTTATGGCCGGCGTCGGCCTGTTTGCCGTTGCGGCGTGTGTCGTCAGCAGCCTTTTCATGGAGCCTGCCCTCGCGCAAGCACCCTCGGTCGGCCAGCCTGCCGCCGAATTGTCTACGCCGCCGTCCAGTGAGGGTGAGGTGGTATCCGTCGCCACCAGTTCGCACATTCCCCTGGTCTGGTGGTTGGCGCCCATTTGCGGAATCATCGCGCTCTGGTCGGCACGCGGCTACTACAACGAAGTCAAGAATTCCAGCGAGGGCGACCCGGACATGATCCGCATCGCGGGTTACGTTCGCGAAGGCGCGATGGCCTACCTGTTCCGGCAGTATCGCGTGGTGGCGGTCGTGTTCGTCTTCCTCATCGGAATCCTATCCTGGATGGCGTACAGTCTGCACGTCCAGCACGGGCTCGTTCCCTGGGCGTTCCTCACCGGCGGGTTCTTCAGTGGCCTTTGTGGCTATATCGGCATGCGCACGGCAACGATTGCCGCACACCGAACTACGGCCGGCGCCCGTGAAAGTCTGAACCAGGGACTCCGCGTTGCCTTCCGCGCGGGTGCGGTCATGGGGCTTGTCGTCGTCGGATTCGCCCTGATCGATATTACGGTTTGGTTCGGCGTGCTCCGCATCTTCACCGAGATGTCCTTGCACGAAATCACGGTGGTCATGCTCACGTTCGGCATGGGGGCCAGTACACAGGCACTCTTTGCCCGTGTGGGTGGCGGAATCTACACCAAGGCGGCCGACGTCGGTGCCGACCTCGTCGGCAAAGTTGAAGCAGGCATTCCTGAGGACGATCCGCGTAACCCGGCGGCGATTGCCGACAACGTGGGCGACAACGTCGGTGACGTGGCCGGCATGGGTGCCGACCTCTACGAGTCGTACGCCGGTTCGATTCTGGCGACCGCCGCGCTGGGCGTTGCCGCCGCCTACGGTCTGGCCAACGCGACGCAGGACGAAGACGCGCTCCGCTTCCTGGTCGTGCCCATGGTCGTGGCCGGAGCCGGCATCATTGCCAGCATCTGGGCGGGTATCAACCTGGTGAGGACCGAGGAAGGCGCCACCATGGCTCAGCTCATGTCGGCACTGAACAAGGGACTCCTCAGTTCGAGCGTTGTCATCCTGATCCTCACCTACGTCATCTGCTATTTTCTACTTGGGTCGATTGAGCATGTGAACTGGTTCGGCGTCGCGTCAGCCGTGACGGTGGGGCTGGCGGCGGGTTGGCTCATCGGAAAATCGACGGAGTTCTTTACCAGCTATGACTTTCTTCCCACGAGGCGCATCGCTGAACAGGCTCAGACTGGCCCGGCGACCGTCATTATCGCCGGCGTGGCCGAGGGCATGCGCAGCACTTGGGCCTCGCTCTTCATCATCATAGTGGCCATTATGGCCTCGTTCATCTTCGCTGGCGGCAAGCATGAATTCATGCTCGGCCTGTACGGCGTCGGTCTGGCGGCCGTGGGTATGCTCTCCACGCTCGGGTTCACGCTTGCGACCGATGCCTACGGTCCGATCGCGGACAACGCGGGCGGTAACGCGGAAATGACCGGGCAAGCACCGGAAGTTCGCGAGCGTACCGATGCCCTGGACTCGCTGGGCAACACGACGGCGGCGACGGGCAAGGGGTTCGCCATCGGGTCGGCCGCGCTGACTGCTCTGGCCCTACTTGCAGCCTACGTCGAGGAGGTTCGTATCGGCGTCGTCCGCGAGTCCATGGCCTACGTTCAAGTGGTGGATGACAAGGCCGACGAGGTTGATAACGCCGCATTGGGCACGATCTATTACATGGGTTACGGCAAGTTCGCGTCAAAAACTGAGCCGGGAACGAAGGAGTCGGCTTACGATGCCTATTTCCTGATGAGCGACAAAGTTCGACCGGTACTTGATGAGCTGCTACGGCGCGAAGGTTCAACGGGGATGGCCAGCGTGACGCTCCAGGGAGAGCTGACCGATCCGGACCCAGCGATGAGCAATATTCAGAAGGGTTACATCGTAGGTTCGCAGGGCAAACGCCACGAAGTGGAACTCGTCTCCGCCCGGAAGGCCTCGCTTCAGCAATACATGGACTATTACGACGTGACGCTCATGAATCCGCAGGTGCTTTGCGGGATGTTCGCCGGAGTCTTGCTCGTGTTCCTGTTCTGCGCCCTGACCATGCAGGCCGTGGGACGGGCGGCGTTCAAGATGATGCTTGAATGCCGCGAGCAGTTCCGCCACGTGGCCGAATACCTCGTATCCACCAAGGGCATGTCCGCCGAAGATGCGCGAAAGGCGGACAACTGGCCCCGCGGGCAGGTTGTCCATAATGGGCAAAAAATCCCGGATTATGCCCGTTGCGTGGATATCTCCACGGCCGGCGCCCAGCGGGAGATGATTTTCCCATCGATGCTGGCGATCATCGTGCCCGTGCTCGTGGGGCTGGTCTTCGGCGTGGGCGGTGTCATGGGACTGCTGGCGGGCGGTCTGACAAGTGGATTCGCCGTAGCCATCTTCATGGCCAACGCCGGCGGTGCGTGGGATAATGCCAAGAAGTACGTCGAAAAGGGCCACTACGGCGGAAAGGGCAGCGAGGCGCACAAGGCGACCGTGGTCGGCGATACGGTCGGGGACCCCTTCAAGGACACCTCGGGACCGAGCCTGAACATCCTCATCAAGCTCATGAGCATGGTCAGCGTCGTCTTTGCCGGGCTCGTGGTGAAGTACGCTCCGCAAGTCGGGGCGTTCCTGGGACTCGGCTGATTCGCCGCAGCCATTCGGCGATTCACGCTAATCAAAGGCTCCTGACCTGCCAGTCGGCCCCCATCGCGGCCGGGCGGGGAGGAGCTTTTTTTTGCCGACAATTTCTTGCAATCGGCAGCGGCCGAGTTCGCGCCTTTCCGTTACATTGTTGCGCCATGATCGTATCGATTCCCTTCGACCGCGCAATGCGTTGGCGCGGTGAGAACCCCAACACGAGGAAGAAAATGATGAGGACAGCATTTCTGCGCACCGCGGTATTTACCGCCATGATCTCGGGCGTTGCAGCGCCCGTTGCATGGGCCGCACCGCTGCCGACCGACCCCAGTTTATCCATGGGCAAGCTGGACAACGGAGTGACCTGGATCTACCGCCAGCACGACAATCCGCCCGGGAAGATGGCCGCCATCATCCACATGCGGACCGGATCATTGAATGAGACGGAGGAGCAGCGCGGGCTCGCACACTTCATGGAGCACATGTGCTTCAACGGCTCGGAGAATTTTCCTCCCGGCGAGTTGATACCGTACTTCGAGAGCATCGGCATGCAGTTCGGCGCCGACCTCAACGCCTTCACCAGCTTCGATCAGACCGCGTACATGCTCTTCCTGCCGGACACGAAGAAGGAAGAGATCGACAAGGCTCTGATGGTTCTGTCTGATTTCGCGTTCAGGGTGTCGCTCCTGCCGGAGGAGATCGACAAGGAGCGTGGAGTAATTCTGGAGGAGTCGCGCACGGGCAAGAATGCCCGGCAGCGCATGCGCGATGAGCTCTGGCCGGAGTTGTTCGAGGGATCGCGCTTCGCCCAGCGCCTGCCCATCGGTCTCGACGAGGTGATCGCCAGCGCGCCGCGCAAGGAGTTCGTGGACTACTACCGAACCTGGTACCGTCCGGAGAACCTGACGGTCATCATGGTCGGCGACGCGCCCAAGGAGAACGTAATCCCGTATATCGAGAAGTGGTTCGGGACGTACAAGCCGGAGGTCACCGCGCAGAATGCGGAGAAGGCGGGCTTCAAGCCCTTCACGCACCAGCGCGCGATGGTCGTCACCGATCGTGAATACGAGCGAGCCGACTTTGAGATGGTCAATCTCCAGAACGGGCGTCCGCCGACCACGACCGAGGCCCAGTGGCGGACCGACCTTGTGGATCGTATCGCCAGTTGGATCCTGAGCCGCCGCATGGAAGAGCGGGTCAAGAAAGGGGAGGCCAGCTACAACCGCGGCAGCGCGACGATCTTCGATTTCTTCAACGAGGCGCTCTATGCCGATGCATCGGCCGAGGGTGAGCCGGACCAGTGGAACAAGATTCTCGATGAGACCGTTACCGAAGTGAATCGGGCGCTCGAGCACGGGTTTACGGAAAACGAGTTGAATCTGGCCCGCAAGGAGCTGCTGTCGCGGGCGGAGCGTTCGGCCGAGACCGAATCCACGATGGATGCCCGGGGCTTCCTCTTCGGAATCATGTCGGCGGTGAACGATCGCGTGCCGTACATGTCGGCCGCACAGGAACTTGACCTGTATCGCAAGTACCTGGATGACATCTCGCTGTCCGAGGTAGAGCAGGCTTTCCGGAAATACTACACGCCGGACACGATGTCGTACGTTCTGTATCTCCCTGAGAAGGAGGGCGTGGACGTACCGGATACGAAGACGATTCTGGCGTCGGCAAAGTCCGCATGGGCGAAGAAGGTCGATGCCTACAAGGAGGATGCGGCGCCCACGACGATTCTGGCTGAACTGCCCGAGCCTGGGAAGGTCGTCGAGAAGTCGTTCCATGACGGCCTGGCGGTGACGAGCGCCTACCTTTCCAACGGCGTTCGCGTTCACCATCGATTCATGGATTACAAGAAGGACTCCGTCTGGGTCACGGTGAGCCTGGCCGGCGGATTGATTGAGGAAACCGCCGGCAATAACGGCGTGACCGATGCTTCGCTCTTGGCGATCAACGAGCCGGCGACCCATCGGCTGACCTCGTCCAACGTCCGAGACCTGATGACGGGCCGCAAGGTCCGCGTCTCCGGCGGGAACGAGAACGACTCCGTCGTTGTCGAGATCAGCGGCTCGCCGAAGGACCTCGAGCATGGGTTGCAACTGGCCCACGCTCTGCTGACCGACGCGAAGATCGAACAGGCCGCTTTCGACACCTGGAAATCCCAGACCCTCGAGCGGATCGATCGCCGTGAGCGCCAGCCGTTTTTCAAGGCCATCGAGGCCATGTCGGATATCGTCAGCGGTGACGATCCGAGACGTTTCTTCGTACACAAAGAGGATGTCGAGGCGCGGACGCGTGACGAGGCGCAGGCCTGGTTCGACCGTCTGGCCGCCAAGGCGCCCATCGAGATCGCCGTCGTGGGAGATATCAAGCTCGAGGACGCCATGCCCCTGATCGAGCGTTACTTCGGTTCGTTGGCCAAGCGGCCGCGCACCGCCGACAATCTCGACTCGCTCCGTAAATTCAATCGCGCATCCGGTCCGTGGCAGAAGCATGAAGAGGTGGATATTGCCGCCCCGCAGGCCGTGGCGATCACCGGATTTCTGAGCTGCGACGGTCGCGAAGTCCCCGAGCGCCGCGCGATGGAAATCGCCCAGCAGATTCTCTCCAGTCGCCTCATCAAGCGTATTCGCGAGGATCTCTCCCTGGTCTATTCCATTCGCGCCAGCAATGCTCCGTCGTGGATCTATCGTAATTCCGGGCGATTCATGGCGGGCTCGCAATGTGATCCGGCCAATACGGGAAAGCTGACCGACGAGGTTCGGGCCATGTTCGCGGACTTCGCCGAAAAGGGGCCGACGGATGAGGAACTGTCCAACGCCAAGAAGCAGATCGCCAATGACCTGGACACGTCGATGCGTGAGCCGGGGTACTGGCTTGCCGTGCTGCAGCACCTCGACCTGCACGATCGGAACTTGGACGATGAGGCCGCGGAACAGACCGCCTACGACGGAATTCCCGCGGAACGCGTTCGCGAGGTCTTCGCTTTCTATAACAAGCCTGAGCGGATGTTTAACGTCACCGTGGTCCCCGCGGCCAAGGAGAAATCCGGCGACGAAAACAAGGAAAAGGCCGGCGTCGGGTCATCGAACTGACGCCATCTTCGACTAGCAAGGCCTGTCGAGTGAATTCGGCGGCCCGGGGATACACATCTCCGGGCCGCTTTCGTTTGCGCAGGATTCCAACGAGGGCTAGCCGTTGCGACGCTTCGGTCCGCGTGTCCGGTTGACGAATCAGTCGAAGTTGCCAAGATGGTTCACTTAGTACATCATATCAGGCGAAAGGGATGGCCATGGCACGATCCGCCGCTCCACGAAAACTCTCGAAGAAGTCGTCTCGAAAGTCCCCGACCAAAACGCCGCGAAGAAAGGCCGCTGTTCGCATGATCCCCCAAGCGCGGGTCGCGGGCGCGGTCGAGACCATGTCCGCGCCGGCCGGCACCGCCCGATTCGCAGCGGGCAAAGGGCTGTGCATCACCGCGGAAAAGGATCCTATCCGCGTTTATCCCCATTTTGAGGTGATTGCCTCGCTGCTGGAAAGCGACAGCAAAATCGTTCGATGGAACGCCATGCGCATCCTCGCGGAGCTTGCCCCGGTCGATCAGCGCCGCAAGCTCGACAAGTGTCTGAGTTTCTACCTGGCTTTCGTTCGTTGCGGGAACTTGATCAGCGCCGCCAATGCCGTCGGCTGCCTGGGGAAGATCGTGTGCAACCGTCCGGATCTGCTTGAGCGCGTCCTCCCCGCATTTCTGGAGGTGGAGCGCCTTGACTATGAAACGCCGGAATGCCGCAATGTCGCCCTTGGACAGGTCCTGGATGCCCTCGTGCTGTTCGGTCCCGATGTGCTCGCCCGGCCGGATGTTTCAGGCTTTGTTCGTCGACTCACGTCGAACTCCCGTGCGGCCGTAGCGCGCAAAGCCCGGAAGATTGCCATGCCGTAAGCAAATGGGGCGAGCTTTTCAGCGATTCGTGACGATCGGATCGAGTTGGGATGCTCGGAGCTGGTCGAAGTCCGTCTCGATGCGCAGGAACGATTCGACCAGGACCGGGTCAAAATGTGATCCGGAGTCTTGGCGGATGACGGCTACGGCTTCGGCATGGGTCCTTGCGGCAGAGTATCGCCGGTCACTCGTGATGGCGTCGTATGCATCCACCAAGGCGATGATCCGCGCGGCTAGGGGAATCTGAGGGCCATGCAGTCCGCGGGGGTAACCGGCGCCATCGAATCGCTCATGGTGGCAATAGGCGATATCGATGCACATGTCGAGAAGTGCGACCGGATGCTCAGGATCGATGGCCTGGGACAGCACGCGCCGACCGATCTCCGTGTGCGTCTTCATGATCTCGAATTCTTCGTCGGTCAGCTTCCCGGGTTTGGTGAGAATTTCGTCGGGGATTCCCACCTTACCGATGTCGTGCATGGGCGCCGATTGAACCAGATTCTCGATGAAGTCGTCGGTGATGAGCCCGGCGTAAGGTCCATGGCGCTGGGTCTCCAACGCGAGGATCCGCGCCATCTCTGTGACCCTTGCCAGGTGCGCCGTCGTTTCTTCGTCGCGGTATTCGGCGAGGTGCCCGACGGTCCGCAACAGGACCTTGACGGATTGCTCCAGTTGCCGACGGCGGTCGAAATTGTCGAGGGCGATGGCCGCCGCGTCGGCGATCGAACGGATGCAGTCGATCTCCTCGGCAAGAAACGGTGAGTCCCCGGGCCGATCGGTTACATTGATGACTCCGATCACGCCCTCCTGTGTGGCCATCGACGTGGACACCAACGGCGTACTGAGGAACGATTCCGCTGCGTAGGTGTGCCCGCTGGTGCTCCCCCCAATGGACCGCGCCGAGAGGGTTTTCCCGCTGCGGAACACCTGCCCCGCGATGCCTTCGGCGACCTTGATGCGGATCCGGTTGCAGATCGTCCAGTCGATCCCGAAGGCCCGCTCGCACACGAGGTCGTCCGTGCCGCGCTCGCGCATCAGCAGGGAAATCCGCCCGGCACCGGTGAGGTCGCGAATGCAGGCGATGATCTGGTCGAGAATGGCCTCCCGTTTCGTCGCCCGATTCAGCGACTGCATGAAGTCGTAGAGAATCTGGAGATGCCGCGTCTTGACGGAGATCTCGGCCTCGAGGTTGCTGTTGAGTTCGTCCAGGTCACGTCGCGTTGCGGCCAGTCGATACACCGTCCGAACACGCGCAAGCAGTTCAGCAATGTCGAATGGTTTTGCCAGGTACTCGGTCGCGCCTGCTTCCAGCCCTTGAATGACATCCTCCGTCCGCGACCTCGCCGTCAACATGATGACCGGTATGTGCTCGGTTACCGGGTCATTCTTCAGGGCGCGCGTCGCGGCGATGCCGTCCAATTCCGGTATGCCCACGTCCATGAGAATCACGTCGGGCAGGCGTTCCTGGGCAATCCGCAACGCTTCGTAGCCATCGTCCGCGTCGAGTGTGGTGAATCCCGACGCGCGCAGATTGGCAATCAGGATGAAGCGGAGTTCCGCGTCATCCTCGACGATCAGCACGGTGCCGGCGGGTTTCTCCGTCATCTCGACCCAACTCCCAGATGTGTGGCCGGCAGCGGCAATACCGGCTCCCACTGCTTGTATCGGTAATCTCCGTGCCTCAGGACGCTTAGGGTCAAAATCAGGCTGCGGCCGGCAGCGTTGACAGGTCTGCGGCCGGTGGTAGACTCCGCAGTTCCTGACGTCCCCGTGGCACAATTGGATAGCGCGTCGGCCTCCGGAGCCGAAGGTTTCAGGTTCGAATCCTGACGGGGACGTGTCTTGTCCACGCCCGGCAAGCCTTCACGACCGATAGCATTATTGGTTTTCTGAGGGTTCGAGGGGCTAACGTGCGCCCCGAAGGAACGTGCCCAACGTCCGGAATAGGATCATCATGTCCAGCTCGAAGCACATTCGTTTGAGGTAGTACAAATCGAACTGGAGCTTTCGGCGGGCATCGTCGACGGACGAGCCGTAGCGGTAGCTGATCTGCGCCCAGCCGGTGATTCCCGGTTTGACCAGATGGCGCTCGGCGTAATAGGGGAGCTTTTCACACAGGTCGCGTACGAAATCCGGGCGCTCGGGACGCGGACCCACGACCGACATCTGGCCCACGAGCACGTTGAAGAGCTGGGGCAGTTCGTCGAGACGCGAGTGTCGCAAGAACCGACCCACGTGGGTCACGCGCGGGTCGTTCGGGGAGCTCCAGACGGATCGTCCGTTTTCCGCATTCACGCGCATGGTGCGGAACTTGTACAGCCGGAACAGCCGACCGTTCTGCCCGACCCGCTCCTGGGAGTAGAAGACGGGGCCGCCGTCGCAGAACTTGACGGCCAAGGCGATCACCGGCCAGATAGGCAGCGTGAGCGCCAGTCCGACGGTCGCGATAACCACATCGACCGCCCGTTTGAGCGTGGCCTGCTGGTCGCAGTGGACCTTCAAATCGGCGAACAGGAACCACTGGGGTGTGATCTCGTCGACAAGCACCTCACCGGCGGCGGTTTCGTAGAACGTGGCTTCGTTGGTAACGCGGCAGCCCTGCCGAAGACTGGCCACCATCCAATCCATCAATGACGGATCGCGTGCCGCGGACTTTCCCACAACAATGTCCGTGACGCGTTGCTGTCCGAGCTTCTCGATCTGCTCATCGATACATCCAAGGCAGTCGCGGTCCCGGGGGGATTGCGACGCCTCGTAGCCCGGCGTGCAGTAACCGATCAGGCGATATTCGTGCAGCGCGCCGCATTTCTGGGCAGCGGCGAAGGAGTCGTACAGGGCACGTGTTCCCACGACGAGTAACCCGCGGCGAACACGGTGGATCGTCCACCACGCGAACAGGCGGATGCCGGTACCGCCGACGAGGAAGAGCGACAAGGCGAGTGTCGTGGTCTTGCGTTGCAGCGTGGAATACATCAGGACCACGATGACGGCGTAGGCGATGAGCGTCAGGGTGAGCGCTGTCAGAAGAATGCGCGTGAAAATGCGCGAACGGCTCATCAGCGTATCGCGCTCATACAGTCCGAATACGAGGCTGGCGACAGCGGCCGAGAATGCGTACACGGCGATCGCCTGCCAGAGCTGAAGATGCGGATCGGCCAGCCCTTCGGGCGGGGGGAAGACGATGAATCCAAGCTGAAAGCCGACGGCAAGAATGGCCGAGTCGATCAGCAGCCAGCGCGTTGCCGTGAAATCGAAGAACGTCCGGCCAATGCCCTGGAGAACGCGCTCGGCGAGCGGTTGTTGAGGGCGTCGCCTGGCCAGCGATCGATGAATGGAGAGTCTTCGGAAAGCGGACGCGGCGACGGCCTTGGTCGATTCGGCGCCCGCAGCGATCTGTGCACTCATACGTCCCGTCCGTCAAGGTCGAATAACATCCCTCCGAACCCATCGGACGTGAGACTTGGGCAGGTGAATTACCGGATGAAACGGACCGATGCGGGGGCTTGCCGCCGGCAAGCCCGATAACCTGCGGCTTTCCTCCTCCCGGGCGGAATTGAGTCCGCGTTATCGCAGTTGCCGCACGCAAGACCCGATATTACCGGTATCCGAGGCCACGCCTTCACATGAGCGTTTGGCGTATCCGTTTTCTGGACGTTGCCCATGACATCACCTTTTTGGTCAAGAGTTGTCTTCGCGGGTTCGGCAATGCCGGTCCTGGGGATTCTTGGACTCAGTGGCGGTTGTGCTGCCTGCGCGCGGGAGAAGGAATCGTCGTGGATCCAGCCGCCGCAAGTGCACTGGACGGATCTGGCGACCGAGCGCGTGCCGGCCATTCGCGACAGCTACATCGTCCTCACGGGGGGGCCGACGCAGGGACTCTTTCCAGCATCCATTGCGGTGACACGTGTGGCCCTCGATGGAGGGACCGAGTCTTCGTCAAGCCGCGCACTGGAGCTGGTTCGCGATCCGCGCAATGAATTCCTGCAATGGAACAAAGTTTTTGATGACCTCATGGCCGTGGCGGAGGTCTTTCCCATCGAGCAGCGCGACCTCGGCGGATCGCTGCCGGAGCCCGTGCAGATCAATGCCGCCATGCGGGCGCTGACGGGGCGGCTGGGACTGATCTACGCGGTGAACCAGACGGCACCGGATGTCTCGGAGATGTTCGGCGTGCTCTACGATACCTCGGCCGCCAGGCCTGTCGCGGCACTGCACGCCTCGGCGAAAACGCTTATTCCCCCGCGTCCATGCTGCAACTGCGAGCGGGAAAGCGTCGATCTATGGAACAGCGATTCCCGCGCCTTGGCTCGCAAGAAGTTCGAGGAACTCGCTCACGCCTGCCTGCATGAATTGATCGCCATGGACCGGCCCGTCGATCCCCAGCCCGAGGAAGGCTGGATTCCGGTCAATCCGCTTCGTGAGGTCGAATGGCCTCCAAGGGAAACGGGTACCAACTGATCGTCCTTACCGTACCTGCAGCAAAACGCGATGACCTGAATCAAGGGGCGAAGTGGTTGAGCAACGCGGCCGCGTCGCGAAGATCCACGTCATCGTCTTCATCCGCGTCAAACGTGCGGAGGTAGCGCTCGGTTGTGTCCGGTGGAAACGGTCCGATCGCACTCTCTGGGCCTTCCAGACATGTCTGCAATTCGAGCAGTTCCTGTTCATCGACCAGTCCGTCGAGGTTGAAATCGAATCGTCTTGTGAGGGTCAGAAGATAGATGGCCGGCGTGTCGTCCGTAAATGCAATGCCCACCGCAAGCCGGTGTCCGTCAAAGCCGTCGGAGCTCAGCGCCAACCGACTGATGAATCTCCCGTCGAGCGGATCATTACGTTTCGCAATGGCAAGCAGCGTCCCGCCGATCCGACCGTAAATTCCCCTGTACGTTCCGGCCGCTGACTCCCCGCCGAAAACGATGTTCCCGTCGCTACAGGACGGACTGCTCTCAAATAACGCAAATGACACGGGCGGGATCGAATCGGGCACTTCGGTCGATGTATCGGCAACCACTTCCACCTGCCCCGGGTCGGTCGCCAGGAAGATGCCGGGACCGAGGAATCCCGGTTGCGTATAGCTCCAGAATGCGGTCGCGTTCCCGGAAACAGACGGTCCGACAAAGGTCTGAAACGTCCCACCGTTCGGTGGTGCGATGGCGACGTCCACGAGTCGATCAGTCTGTCCCCCGATGATGCGGTAGATGCCCTGTTGTCCGCCCGACCCCTTGCCCCCGAACACGACCACGCCGTTTGCTCCCACATGCAAATCGGTAAGCGACGTGAAGGCACCCGTGCCGGAGGGAATCAATGTATTCGTATCCGCGAGAATCTCCGGCGGTGCCCCACTGAATTCGCGGTAAACACCCTGCGCCGCCAGCTCGGTGGTGGCCCAGTAGTACGTCTGTCCACCGAAGAGATGCGGCGGGCCGAACAGAAAGAAATTGCCGGAGCCGGTGGGACTTGCGGTATCGGTGTCGGCCACGATGTGCAGGCCGCCGACCGTGCTGAAGATGCCTTTGTAAGCCGAAAGGCCCGAACCCAGATAGCCGCGGAAGGCGACGTCTTCACCTTCGATGGAGGAATCGCCAAGATCGGTAAAGGGCGTTGTTGTTCCCGGGATGAGCGTTGTCTGATCTGCGACCCGACTCAGGGAAAGGTCGGCGTAGCGGTAGATGCCGATCTGATCGGCCTCGTCCCTCCCCGAGAATGCCACGTTGCGGTTGTGGAGGGACGGCCCACCGAGGTTCAATGTTCCCGGCCCCCCGAACCCGGTAAAGGTGCCGGTGCCTTGCGGGACCGCCGTGTCGGTGTCCGCGATTTTCAGGAACGTGACCTGCAATGGTCCCGGCTGTGCTGGGGCCAAAGGAGCAAAAGATCCAACCGCCACCAAGACGCTTGCCAAGCTGTCCCGTGCTTTCATGGCCGACTCCTCCTTGATGGGATGGACCCCGGGTTGGGCGGGAATTGTAGCAGGAACGAGAGGCGTGCGAAATGCGCGAATCCCGCAGGCGCGGTGGGCTCGCGCATACCGTGACCGGCGACCCGTTCTTCACGATGCTTCAGGGATTATTGCCCGCCGGGTTCAATGGCTTTCCGCCGTCGGCGCGTGGCGAGCTCGGGAGCCTCGCGGATGCAGGTTCCCAGGATCTTTACCGCCATCCACAACAGGCGGAACGTCCCGCGAACCAGCCCCGGCGCCGATTCCCCGACGTTGTCGTAGCCGGCCGGCGTGCGCTGGATCGACGCCCAGTTGTGGAACAATCGGCCCCACTGGCTGCGCAGCGCGGCTCGCACTTTGCCGCGACCGAGGAAGGGGTACCAGAACCAGTCGTGGTAGATCACGCTGGCGATATAGGCCCAGGGGGCGAGCCAGGTCTTCAACGACCATTCGACGCCGCCCTTGAGCGGACCCCAGTAGATGAGATGCTGCATGCGCGAGGCGAATGTCATTTTCTTGAATGGACCGACGAATCGCCAGTTCTCTTGTGCCACCTCGGCGTCACCGACGATGTCGAGTTCCTCCGTCCGGCCTACACCGAGTCCGTTCTCGTGGGCCAGGCGGATAAACTTGATGTCCATGGGGTCGAAGCCCATGAGTTTCGCCGCGACGGCGTCAATGGCCACTTGGTCGGCCGAGGCGAGGATGACGTTCTTGACATAGGGAATCATGCATCGCGGGCCCGGTCCGTCTCCCGCGAACGTGCCGTCCATCACCGCAAACACGCCGCGGTGAATCTTCTTCTGGATCATCAGCAGGTCGACGAGCGTCTCGTGAATGACCGGGTGTGTCCAATGACGGTGCTCGTTGAGCAGGCCTCCGAAGGCGTTCTTCATGGCGCCGGTCGTCGTGGTAAAGACGTGCGTTTTGACGGTCGGCAGATGGATGATGTTCTCACCCAGGAAACGCCTGGGGATGCTGAATCCCTTGGGGTAGACATCGTTCAGGCACAGGAATCGATCGCAGAGGTCTCCGACCGCCTCGTGGATATCGATCCACTCGTTGCCCGGTTCATAGAGATGAATGTTCCGGAGTCCGTGCGCACGCACGACATCGACCTGTTTGTTTTCCTTCTCGCCGAGGTAGGCGTCGATGACCACCGTGCGGTTGTGGCAGGCGTGGATGAGATCCTTCTGATAGCCGTCACGGAGCATGGCTTGAATGACGCCGTCGAGCTGCCACGGCGTTGTCGAACTGCCCGGAAAAAAGAAGTGCCAACTGATGTTGACCTTCAGCGCCGTGTCCGCGTCCTTGGCCACGATCGATTGATAGTCGGCCAGGTTGAGCAGGCGATGGTAATCCTCGAGCACCGTTTCCGGCGTCGTACGCAGAATGGCGACTTTCGATCGATTCATGGTGTCTCGACGAACCGGGGCAAGGCCGCGAGACCATCCCGCGGTTTCTTTCGGCAATCAGTATATATGGCCATCGGCTGTACGGCACGCCGCGCTGAGTCGCTGAAAGGAATCTGCCGCCGATAACCGGTTTTTCCCACCCGCTGCCGTGGAAAGAACGACGGCCTGCCGGGCGGTCCCCGGTCAGGCCGTGTCGATGCTCCGCTTTGCCGTCTTCTCCGTTCACGGGACAAGGCGGCTTGGGGCTCGCAATCAGCCCTTGTACTTTACCGAGCAGCCGTAGGACTTCGTCTCGGGCGTGGCGACCGTCGAGCCATTCAGCAGGGCGGTGACCGCCTCGTCAACGTAGTTGGTCGGGTTGTCGTTCTCGCCCATGGGATCATTGTCGATGGCGCCCATGTAGGCGAGATTGCCCTTCTGGTCGATGACGAACATGTGCGGCGTCGTCTTGGCACCGTACATCTTGCCGACCTCGCCCGACGCATCCAGCAGGTAGGGGTAGTTGATGTCGTTCTCCTTGACCCAGTCGCGGATGCCGTCAGCCTTGTCCTCGCAGAAGTGGCTGGAATTCACCGCCATCCAGACAACCGGCTTGCCCTCGAACTTGGCGAAGGTCTTCTGCATGACCTTGGTCTTGCCCTGGGCGCGCTTGACGAAGGGACACTCGTGATTGGTCCATTCCAGGACGACGATCTTGCCCTTCATGTCCGACAGCTTGTACTCCTTGCCGTCGATGCCCTTGAGGGTGAAATCGGGCGCCGGCTGACCCAGCGCCGCCTGCTCCTTGCCTTCGCCCGCATGAGCCAGCAGGGGCGAACCCAGCAATGCCAACACCGCCGTCAACATCAAGCTGCAACTACGCTTCATCGCATTTCTCCTATACATCGGACGTACGGACGGCCCGGCACCATGCCCGGCACATCCCGTCAGAAGTTCATGTTGTTATGAGGAAACTCGCCGCGGTAACGGCAAGGTAGTGTTCGTACGCGATGATCGGCCTACTCGGCTCCAATGGGCCGGGAGTTCTTTCGCAGCGCACCCGGCGCCACCGACGGGCCGAGACTGCCCGCCGCCTCCGACCACGCGTGGACGTTTGCGGGAAACCACAGTAAGCTCGGTCCGCATCGACTGCATCTATTATTCTGTTACCGGGGCGCATAAGTTGCAATCCACGAAGGCGCCCGTTACTGCGGCGTTACGAGTGTGGGACAATATGTAATCGAGCGCGGAACCCCTTCGTGAATTCAGGTAGCTCAGGACGTAAAGGCAAAGCAGCGGTTGTCCTGCTTTCGGGCGGGCTCGATTCCGCCACGACTGCGGCAATCGCGATAGAGCAGGGCTTTACGGTCCACGCGCTCTCCGTTGCTTATGGCCAGCGGCACAAAACCGAACTCGACGCCGCGAAGCGCGTGGCCGCCAGCATGGGGGTTGAGCGGCACCTCATTCAGACGATCGACCTGCGGATGTTCGGAGGCTCGGCGCTGACCGACGACATTGCCGTCCCCAAGCGGGTTGATGAGGCGGGAATCGGCGGGCGTATTCCGGTCACCTATGTCCCGGCACGGAATACCATCCTGTTGGCTCTTGCCTTGGCCTTTGCGGAAGTTAGCCGGGCGGGCGACATTTTCATTGGGGTCAACGCGCTGGATTACTCCGGATATCCGGATTGCCGGCCTGAGTTCCTGGAGGCATTCGGACGCCTCGCCGCCTTAGCCACAAGAGCGGGCGTGGAGGGTTGGCCGACACGCATCCAGGCACCGTTGCTGAACATGACTAAGGCGCAGATTATCCGCGAGGGTATTCGCCTCGGCGTGGACTATTCGCTGACGCAGAGCTGCTATGATCCTGCGCCCGACGGCGCGGCCTGCGGAAGTTGCGAAAGCTGCCTGTTGCGTCGCCGGGGATTCCAGGAAGCCGGCGTGCCCGATCCGACGCGGTACACCTGAACTACACGTCTTCTCTTGGTCGCAGAGTGATCGAACATGACGCGCGAAACGCGGTACAACCTGGTTTTCCTGGTCGTGATCTGCGTGCTCTCCGCGCCCGGGGCGATCATTCTGTTTCGCAAGAAGATGGATCCCAACGCCCCGGCAATGTACTTGCCCAAACCCGTCCGACAGACCATGGCCGCGGTCGATCCTCGCCCGGCGCCGGACTCGGTGCATCGCGTGCTCGGGCCATTGCAGCGAGAGTGGATAGCCGGACTCGATTGGTCGTGGGCGTTCCCGGGATCACGCGAGGAGAAACCACACCCCACGGAAGTGTCTCAGAAGCGGACGTTTCAGCTCGGCTTCTTGGACTGGTCTGATCACGGGCTCCGGGTCGGCTTGGTTGGTTGGGCTGCGGCAGCGACGGACCGCTCCGTTCTGGAGCGACTGCAATTCCGAATCGCGAGCCCAAATCGGGGGGACGGGGCTGACGGACGATTGACTGCCTCCCAACGGATCGAAGTCCCTGTTCAGGTCCGACACGAATTGCAGGACAACGGCTACATCCTGCCGCCGGCGGACGTGCGTCTTCTGGCGCTTGAGTTCGACAGGAATGATTCCGCGCCTGAAAACGATACGACTGATTTGATACTGACACTCCGTTGTTCCGGGTGCTCGCCGATTGAGGAAGACCAGATCGCGATTCCATCGAAGAAATCACAGGGGAATCCTGGATCGTAAGAAATCGTGCGACAATTCGCCGCATTCATTCTTTTGTTAACCCCTGTATGATCCTTCACTTCGGCTTGGAATCCCATCGCTGCTAGCTCCAGCGCCTACCTGAATCCGGCCGGTGGACGAGGCGATTTCGTTCGCGCGGCCTGAGAATCCCTGTCATCATGGCTGATACCGGCGGTACATCGCTGATTCTGTTTCCGCGCTGGGCGAACTTCCTGCTGCCCGGGCTCCTGTTCGCGGGGTTCGGTGCCTTGACCTACGTTCCCATGGTGATTGGGCTGGTCGGCTCTCCCCAGACGCTGTACCCCGGCTACGCTCCTGTGCAGCCGGTCGAGTTCAGTCACGCTGTGCATGCCGGTAAGCTGGGGATGGACTGCCGCTATTGTCACACCACGGTGGAGAAGGCTGCGTTCGCCGCAATCCCGCCCACTGAAACGTGCATGAATTGCCACACGAACATCAAGCCGGAATCGCCAAAGATCTTGCCGGTTCGAGAAAGCGCCCTAACCGGAATGCCCATCGAGTGGACCAAAGTTCACGATCTCCCCGGGTATGCCTATTTCAACCACTCGGCCCACGTGAACAAGGGCGTTTCCTGCGTGTCATGCCACGGCCGAATCGACCAGATGGAAGTCGTCCGGCAGGTGGAAACGTTGACGATGGGGTGGTGCCTGGATTGTCACCGGGCGCCGGAGAAGCACCTTCGCCCCGTCGAGGAAGTGACCAATCTGGGATGGACGCCGCCGGACGGCGACCAGCTCAAGCTGGGTAAGCGGCTCAAGGAAGAATACGGGATTCGCGGCGTCACTTACATGACGAGTTGTTCGACATGCCACCGGTAGACCATCACGTCAGCGGGCGACAGCACTGGCTGAGCCTGGAGCAATACGCCGACTCGCCGGAGTTCGCCGAGCGTGTCGCGCGAGAGTTTCCCAGCTACGACCCGGCGGAAGTTGTCGCGGTTCCGCGCAGGCGCTTCCTTCAATTGATGGGCGCCTCGATGGCGCTGGCAGGGTTGACGGCGACAGGTTGCCGGCGCTTTCCGGTCGAGAAGCTTGCCCCGTTTGCGCATCGCGATCCCGATCGAATTCCAGGCTCCACGGAACATTACGCCTCGTTCATGGAAATGCGGGGGGTGGCGACAGGGCTTGTCGTCACGAGCTTCGACGGACGGCCGATCAAGATCGAGGGCAATCCGCTCCATCCTTATTCCCTCGGAGCGGCCGATGTTTTTGCCCAGGCGAGCGTGTTGAGCATGTACGACCCCGACCGCAGCCGCCAAGTCATGCGGCGCGACGGGACGGCGATGAAAGCGTCGAGCTGGGCTGAATTCGATGCATTCGCCAAGCGACACTTTGCGGGTCTTGCTGAGCACGGCAGCGCCGGGCTGGCTGTCCTGTCGGAGAGTTCCTCCAGTCCGACGCTGGCACGGATGCGAACCGCGTTCCTGGAGAAGTTCCCTCAGGCGCAATGGTTCGAGTTCGAGCCTGTCAGCCGGGACAATGAAATCGAGGGACTCCGCCTGGCGTACGGCAAGAGGCTGCGGCCCTTGTATCGCCTCGATCAGGCCACCTCTATCGCACTGTTCGACGCCGACCTGCTGGGATTCCATCCGGCGCGATTGCGGCACGCTCGGGACTGGGCGACGGGTCGTCGCTCGGCCGACCAAGGACGCATGAACCGCATGTACGTGGTCGAGAGCGCCTTCTCCACGACGGGGAGTGTTGCGGACCATCGCTTCGGTGCGCGGCCGGGGCAGGTCGAGCGAATGGTTGAAGCCCTTGCGGCGGAGCTTGGCATCGCCGGGTCGGCGCCGACGGGCCTGGATGCGGCATCTACTGCGTTCATCAAGGAGTCGGCCGAGGATCTAACGCGAAGCGGCAAGTCGTCGCTTATCGCCGGTGGACCGCGACTTTCGCAGCGGGCACAGGTCCTGGTCCAGCGGATGAATCACAAGCTGGGTTCGATCGGTACGACGATCACGTTCGTTGAAGAACCGGGGGCCGATCGCCCGTCGCACATGGCGGCCATTCGATCGCTGACGGAGAAGATGAACGGCGGCGGTGTGGAGACATTGCTCATCCTGGGAGGCAATGCGGCCTACGACGCCCCGGGTGATGTGGATTTCGCGTCGGCGCTGGGCAAGGCCAAAACGAGCATTCACCTGAGCTACTACGCCGACGAGACCTCGCAGCGGTGCACGTGGCATGTGCCGCAGGCGCACTTCCTGGAATCGTGGAACGACGGTCGTGCATGGGACGGCACGCTCAGCATCGGACAGCCGCTGATTCTGCCGATGTTCGACGGTCGTACGCCGGCGGAATTGCTGGCGGGCGTATGCGGAGAGCCGGAAACGGACGGTTACACGCTGGTCCGTAAGACGCTGGCCGGAGTGCTGAGCGGTGCGGATTTCGAGTCGTCGTGGGCGACAGCGTTGCACGACGGCGTGATTGCCGACAGCGGGTGGAAGGTTCAGAGTCCGGCTCCGGTATCGTCGGAACTGCCGGCGGCGGAGTCGGGCACGGCTGGCGGAGAGGCATCTCTGGCCGTCGTCTTTCGCCCGGATGCGCGCGTCTACGACGGGCGTTTCGCGAACAACGGTTGGTTGCAGGAAACGCCCGATCCGCTGACGAAAGTGACGTGGGACAACCCGGCGCTGATCAGCGTGGCCGACGGGAAGCGCCTGGGTATCGACACGGGCGATGTGCTCTCGGTAAGCAGCGGGGGCAAGGTGCGGGAGATTGCCGCGGCGATCCTGCCGGGCCAGCCGGAAGGTGTCATCACATTGACACTCGGCGGCGGTCGGGCCGCGGCGGGGCACATCGGCAACGGCGTCGGTTTCAATACGAATGTGCTGCGAACGTCGGGGCATCCGTTTGCCGTCGTTTCAGCCAAGATCGAACGAACCGGACAAACCTACAAGCTGGCGAGCACCCAGGACCACCACGCGATCGATCCGGTCGGACGGTCGGCCCTGGAGAAGCGAATCGGCAAGCCGGGCAAGAACGGGATCATCCTTCGCGAGGCTTCGCTTGCGGAGTATCGAAGCGAGCCTAACTTCGCCCATCGAGATGTGCACGGCAACATCAATCTGCAGCTCTTCCAGCCGCCGGATCAGTTCAACGAGCCTCATGCCTGGGGCATGGCCATTGATCTGACCACGTGCATCGGCTGCAACGCGTGCGTTGTGGCGTGCCAGGCGGAGAACAATGTGCCGGTCGTGGGTAAAGAGCAGGTGTCCCACGGGCGGGAGATGCACTGGCTGCGTATCGACCGGTATTTCAAGGGCGAGCCGACGGCGCAGGTCGAAGTCGTACACCAGCCGATGATGTGCGTGCATTGCGAGAACGCTCCGTGCGAGCAGGTATGCCCGGTGGCGGCAACGACGCACGACAGCGAAGGTCTCAACGTGATGGTCTACAACCGCTGCATCGGAACGCGGTATTGTTCGAACAACTGCCCGTACAAGGTGCGGCGCTTCAACTACATGGACTGGCACAGCCAGGATCCGCGCGGCATGGCGATGCCTTGGCTGGGCATGCCGGACGCGCAGCAGAAGTACGAAGTCGATCCGCTTCGCAAGATGGGTTTCAACCCGGACGTTTCCGTCCGCATGCGTGGGGTGATGGAAAAGTGCACGTACTGCGTGCAGCGCATCTCGACGGCGAAGATCGCCCGGCGGCGCAATGGCGAGGACGTTCGCGATGGGGACATCGTGACGGCGTGTCAGCAGGCGTGTCCGACACAGGCGATCGTGTTTGGAAACCTGAACGATCCCAACAGCAGGGTAGCGAAGCTTCACCAGAACCAGCGGGCGTACGGCGTGCTGGCAGAGTTGAACACGCGGCCGCGTACCAAGTACCTGGCCAAGATTCGTAATCCGCTGAAGGAGGGGGCCACGACATGACCAGCATTCCCCACGACTTCGGCACGCGTCAACTCCACGGCGAGGTGGACAACACGGACGAGATACCCGGCCGGCGAGCGCCGCTGGTGCTGGGTGATCGCGATTTCGGCAGTGTGACGCGGACGGTTTGCTCTCTGACGGAGCACAAGACACCGACGGCGTGGTATGTGGCGTTTGCGATCAGCTCGACGTTCCTGTTGATGCTGCTGGTGCTGATCGGGTACCTGGTTACGACGGGCGTCGGCGTCTGGGGCAACAACAACCCGGTGATGTGGGGATTTCCAATCGTGAACTTCGTGTTCTGGGTGGGAATCGGTCACGCGGGGACGCTGATCTCGGCGATTCTGTTTCTCTTCCGGCAGCATTGGCGAACGAGCATCAACCGTTTTGCGGAGGCGATGACGATTTTCGCCGTGGTGTGCGCGGGCCTCTTCCCCGGTATCCACGTGGGGCGTCCGTGGCTGGCGTACTGGCTGTTTCCGTATCCCAACCAGATGTCGATGTGGCCGCAGTTCCGCTCGCCGCTGCTGTGGGACGTGTTCGCGGTGGGCACGTATGCGACCGTTTCGCTGATGTTCTGGTATGTGGGAATGATTCCGGATCTGGCGACACTGCGGGATCGGGCGAAGAGCTCGATCCGGTATTACGTGTATGGCATTCTGTCGCTGGGCTGGAACGGTTCGAGTCGGCATTGGCATCGATTCGAACGCGCCTACCTGCTGCTGGCAGCGCTGGCAACGCCGCTGGTGCTCTCGGTTCACTCGGTGGTGAGCTTCGACTTCGCGGTCTCGCAGCTTCCGGGCTGGCACACAACCATCTTCCCGCCGTACTTCGTGGCGGGTGCCGTGTTCGGTGGGTTCGCGATGGTGCTTACGCTGGCGATCCCCGCCCGGCAGTTTTTCGGCCTGAAGGATCTGATCACGCTGCGGCATATCGAGAACATGAACAAGATCATGCTCGCGACGGGGTTGATCGTGGCGTATGCCTATTCGGTCGAGCTCTTCACGGCATGGTACAGCGGCCATCATTTTGAGCAGTTCGTATTCATGAACCGTCCGCTGGGACCATACTGGTGGGCGTTCTGGATCATGGTGACATGCAACGTGGTGTGCCCGCAGTTCCTCTGGTTCAAGCGCGTTCGCACGAGCCTGTGGGGGACGTTCCTCATCGCCATGGCCGCGAACATCGGGATGTGGTTCGAGCGCTTCGTGATCGTGGTGACGTCATTGCACCGCGACTTCCTCCCGTCGAGCTGGGGAATGTTCATCCCGACCTGGGTCGACCTGGGGATGCTTGCGGGGAGCTTCGGACTGTTCTTTACGCTGTTCCTGCTGTTCTGCCGCTTCCTGCCCATGGTGGCCATGGCGGAGGTGAAGGCGGTGATGCCGCAGGTTCACGGGCGCGGCGGGGGATATCCCGAGGCCGTTCCCCATTCTGAATCGGATGCCGGTGATCGATGATGCACGCGCACGATCATGAATCCTCAGTGGCAGAGCACGGCGTTTCGACGCTGGTCGATGCGCATGCTGAGGCGGTGGAGGTCGCCCCGGAGCCGAAGCTGTACGGGCTGATCGCCGAGTTTCGCGACGTGGGTACGGTGCTGGCGGCCGCGCGCAGGGTGCGCGATGCAGGCTATCGCCGCTGGGACGTGCACAGCCCGTTTCCGATCCACGGGATCGAAAAGGCGATGGGCGTCCGTCCGACGCTCCTGCCATGGCTGGTGCTGGCAGGCGGTCTTACGGGAATGGGACTGGGGCTGCTGCTGGTATGGTACACGAACGCGTTTGACTACCCGTTCCTGATCAGCGGCAAACCGATCTTCAGCCTTCAGGCGAATATTCCCGTGATCTTCGAGATGACGGTGTTGTTCTCGGCGTTTACGGCGGTGTTCGGGATGCTGCTGCTGAACAAGCTGCCGATGTTGTACAACCCGCTGTTTCGCAGCGCGCGGTTTCGAAGGGTTACCGACGACCGTTTCGTGATCGCGGTGGATGCGACGGATCCGCGATTCGAGCGGGAGACGACGGAGGCGTTGCTGCGATCGGCTGGTGCGATCGCGGTGGAAGAGGTTGAGGAGTAATCGTGGCGGATCGACGGGACAGTTTCTTGCGTGATCCCAGCGGCCAGGGGCGATTTGTGCTCCCTCCGATGCCTTTCTGGGTGAAGGCGGCGCTGCTGATTTTCGTGGTAGGAAGCTGGGTTCCGCTGGCACTGGTGGCGCGGACGCGTTCGGTCACGTCCAAGGTGCCGCAGGTGCACATTTTTCAGGACATGGATCACCAGCCGCGATTCCTCGCGCAATCGGTCAACACGGCGTTTGCGGACCGTCGGGCCATGCGTCCGCCGGTGGAGGGAACGGTGGCGCAAGGGCACCTCGAGTTGGACAAGACGTACAACACCGGGTTGGTTGCTCTCAAGAACGAGCAGGGAGAACCGGTCACAGACTACGTGAAGCAAATCCCGGATCGCGTGACGGTGGATGTGGCGTTCATCCAGCACGGGCAGGCGCGATTCAACATCTACTGCGCCCCGTGCCATGGATACGACGGTGGCGGGGAGGGAATCGTGAGCCGACGGGCGCTCGAGCTGCAGGAGCCCAAGTGGATTCCGCCTACGTCAATGCACAGCGACACCGTCGTCGAACGGCCCGACGGTCACATTTTCAATACGATCACGAACGGCATTCGCAATATGCCCTCGTATAAATCACAGATTCCAGTTCGCGATCGCTGGGCGATTGTGGCCTATGTGCGAGCGCTTCAGCGAAGTCAGCACGCTTCGTTGGAGGACGTCCCCGAAGAAGCCCGGTCGACGTTGCGCTAGGGCATGGAGAATCCGGTTCGATGGCAGGCACCGATCATCCTGTACAGATCAGCCCGCGAGAGCGAACGCGGCTTACGGGCGGCGGCGGGTTCGTCGCCGGCGGGCTCATTCTTGCCGTCGTGGCATTCGCAGTAGCGCTGCTCATCGGCCGGGCCGGGGCCGACGGCGTGCGACGAGTCTACTTCGCCTATCTGCTGAACTTCTGCTATTTCCTGAGTCTTTCGCTTGGCGCCTTGTTCTTCGTGCTGGTGCAGCACACGGCTCGTGCGGGTTGGAGCGTGGCGGTGCGTCGCGTGGCGGAGGTGCAGGCGACGGCCGTGGTGTTTCTGCTGATCGGATTGCTGCCCATTTTTGCCACATTACTGAGCGGTAACGGCCTGCTGTATCGATGGGCGGCTCCGATCGACATCACGCCCGAGGCATCGCACGAAGGCGAACATGGTTCACCTCTCCCCGGCGAGAACGGGCATGCGGAGAATGCATCTTCGGGAAGCCATGGCGGTCCGGCCGGCCTCGCGGAAGATCCGCTTCACATCGCTGCGGCGCCCCTGCCAAGGGGGGGGATCGATCACCACGTCGAAGAGATTTACGTCGCGAAGAAGCGGGCGTTTCTCAATGTGCCGTTTTTCATGGCCCGATGCCTGCTGTACTTTGCGATCTGGGGCGGGCTGGCTTGGTGGCTCTGGCGGCGGTCGACGCAGCAGGACGAGAGTGGAGATGCCCGTCTGACGCGGGCGATGCAGCGGGTTTCTCCCGCGGGCATCGTGGTTTTTGGGCTCACGCTGACCTTCGCGGCGTTTGACCTCCTGATGTCGCTGAGTCCGGCGTGGTACAGCACGATCTTTGGTGGATACTACTTTTCGGGTTCGTTTGTCGGGGGGCTGGCGCTGCTGATTCTAACGCTCATGGGCCTGCAGCGAGCCGGTTACCTGACTGACAGCGTAACGACCGACCATTACCACGATCTGGGCAAGTTCCTGTTCGGATTCGTGTTCTTCTGGGGATACATTGCGTTCAGCCAGTACATGCTGATCTGGTACGCCAGCTTGCCCGAAACGGTGTACTGGTTCGCGGCGCGCGGGGCGACCACGGTACCCGAGCAAATGAACCCTTGGTCATACGTGATCGTGGCCCTTTTGTTTGGGCACTTTATAATCCCGTTCCTGGGCCTGCTTTCCAGGCACGTAAAGCGGAATCGGTTCGGGCTGGCGTTCTGGTCGATATGGTTGCTCGTTTTCCACTGGATCGATATCTGGTGGCTGACCATGCCGGAAATGGGCCCGCGGATTCGATTCGGTTTGCCCGAAGTGCTCACGTTCGTGGCTGTGGGCGGACTGTTTGCCGCGGGGTGGATCTGGACGGCGACACGGCACGCGCTGATCCCGCTGCGCGATCCCCGGCTGGGCGATTCGCTGGCATTTGAGGACGTTTGACGGAGGCACGACGTGGCTCAGCCTCAAGGGGTGAATACGCGGCTTATCGTGGTCGTGGGGATCGTCAGCACACTGTTGCTGATCATCTCCGTGGCGGGGATCCAAGCGGCGTACTTCAACGCGGCAGCAGCGGAGGAGAAACGGAAGTTTGAGAACGATGTGTATTGGGAACTTGCCGACGCCCGGCTCGATCAGCAGGAAAAGCTCAACAAGTATCGCTGGGTTGACCAGAGCAAGCAGATCGCGGCGATTCCCATTGATCGGGCCATCGAACTGACGGCCAAGCGCTATCATTCGCGGTAGCAGGCGACACGGAAAAGGAGAACATCATGATCAGCAACGCATGCCGTGGAGCGATCTTGATCGCCGCTGTCCTCGCGCATTGTGCATGGGCTCAGACCGAAATCGAGACGCCGTCACCGGCGCCCGCGGTGGCGAAGTCCGACCGCATCGAATCTGTGCCCGATGAGCTGGAGGGCGTGGGCATTACCGAACACCTGGGTACGAAGATTCCGCTCGCACTCACCTTCACGGATTCTGAAGGGCGTACATTCAAGCTGGCGGATGCCTTTGACGGGAAGCGCCCGGTAGTGCTGAACCTCGGCTATTACGGATGTCCGATGCTCTGCGGGCTTGTACTGGATGGTCTGCTGGATGCGATGAAGGAAATCCCGCTTTCCGTCGGCAAGGATTACGTCGTGCTGACCTTGAGCATCGATCCTACCGAGAAGGCAGTCATCGCCCGGATGGGCAAGCAAAAGGCGATTCAGAAGCTCGGTCAGCCGGAGGCTGCGGCAGCCTGGCAGTTTCTGAGCGGGGACGCGGAGAACATCCAGAAGCTGACGGATGCCGTCGGATGGGGATTCAAGTGGAACGAGCGGCGGCAGGAGTTCGCCCATACCGCGGCGCTGGTGGTGCTGACGCCGGACGGCGTTGTGTCCCGGTATTTGTACGGCGTGCAGTTTCCCCCCAAGACGCTGCGCCTTTCACTGGTGGAGGCCTCGGAAGGCAAGATTGGTTCGACGCTGGACCAGATTCTGCTGTTCTGCTTTCACTACGACGCTACGGATGGAACGTATTCTCTGGCGGCGATGAACGTCATGCGCCTGGCGGGCGTGGTGACGGCACTGGCGCTTGGGTCGGGGATTGGGCTCGCGGTTTGGCGGGAGCGTCGTCGCGGGCGGCGGCGGCAGGAAGAGTCTGCGTTGAGCGAGGCGTGACGTGGGTCGAGACGGCGTAATGTTGGGACAGTCGTCGGAAAGTTCATTCTGGCTCCCGGTCAACGCATCCTCGTACGGGGGTGAAGTGGACTGGGTGTTCTATTTCATCTACGGCGTCTGCGTTGTCATGATGGTTCTCATCGTCGTCCTCGCAGTGCTGTTCATCTGGCGTTACCGCCATCGGCCCGGGGTTGAACCTTCGCGTTTGTCGCACAATACACCGCTGGAACTCACGTGGACGATTATTCCGACGATTGTGGTGGGATTCATTTTCTACTTTGGATTCGTCGGGTTCCTGAACATGAACACGCCACCACGGAATCTCTACGAGATCAACGTGACGGCGTTCAAGTGGGGCTGGGCTTTCCAGTATCCCAACGGCCACGTGGACCAGAATCTGCACATTCCGCGGGACCGGCCGGTTCGACTGATCCTCTCCTCGCAGGACGTGATCCACAGCCTGTATATTCCAGCGTTTCGCATCAAGAAGGATGCCGTCCCGGGGCGGTACAACAAGATGTGGTTCAAGGCGACGAAGGAAGGGGAGTATCATCTGTTTTGCGCGGAATATTGCGGCACGAAGCACTCGGAGATGTACGCGAAGGTGATCGTGCATGATCCGACGCAGTTCGCAGCGTGGCTGGAGGAGGCTGCCAACTGGGCGGCGAAGCTTCCACCGGCGGAGGCGGGGCAGAAGTTGTACAGCGTCCGGGGATGCGCCCAGTGCCACACCGTGGATGGATCCGGCGGAATCGGCCCGTCGTTCAAGAACATCTTCGGGGAATCCCAGAAACTCCGCGACGGCTCAAGCGTGCTGGTGGACGAGGATTACATCCGGAACTCGCTGATGAATCCGGGGAGCCAGATCGTCGCGGGGTTCGAGAACGTGATGCCGACCTACAAGGGGCGGCTCAAGGATGTGGAGATCACGGCGCTGATCGAGTACATCAAGTCGCTGTCGGAGCATTACGAGGCACCGCCTGCGGCGGTGGAAGAATCCGCGCCGGAGGAAAATGCGACTCAGCCCGCGGCGCAGCATTCGACAGGGGGCGAGAACACGAAACCATGACGATCGCAACAACAGCTTCGCCCGAGCTGGAACCGGCGGCACGTTCGCGCAACTACCTCAATCAGACGCGGGGGCTGAGATCCTGGCTCATCACCCTGGATCACAAGCGCATCGGCATCCTCTACATGGTGGCGATTCTGGGGGCGTTTTTTCTCGGTGGGGTGTTTGCGGTGCTGCTTCGCACGGAGCTCATCTCGCCCGGGCCGACGCTGATCAAAGATCCGGTCAGGGCCTGGGACTTCTACAACCACATGTTCACGCTGCACGGGGCGGTGATGACCTTCATGTTCATCATCCCGGCCATCCCCGCCATCCTGGGAAACTTCGTTCTTCCAATCATGCTCGGTGCCAAGGACGTTGCCTTCCCGCGGCTCAATCTGCTGAGTTTCTATTTGTACGCCTTCGGCGGTGTGTTTTTCGTGTGGGTGCTGCTTTCGGGTGTGATCGAGTCGGCCTTCGGGATCAAGCTGTACGGCGGCGGCGGTCTGGACACCGGGTGGACGTTTTACACGCCCTACAGCACGAGTACGTCCTCCGCGGTTGTCCCCGCGGTGCTTGGCGCGTTCATCCTGGGGTTCAGCTCCATCCTGACGGGGTTGAATTTCATCGCGTCCATGCACATGCTTCGTCCGAAGGGCATGACCTGGTTCCGCATGCCGCTGTTCCTCTGGGCCTTGTATGGTACGAGCGCGATCCAGATTCTGGCGACGCCCGTGCTGGCGATCACATTGCTTCTGCTCGTGGCGGAGCGGACGCTGGGGGTCGGGATCTTCGACCCCGCGCTGGGGGGGGACCCTGTTCTGTTCCAGCATTTCTTCTGGTTCTATTCGCACCCGGCCGTGTACATCATGATTCTTCCGGCGATGGGGATCATCAGCGAGGTGGTTTCCGTCTTCAGCCGCAAGCATATTTTCGGATATTCCTTCATCGCCATGAGCTCGATTGCCATTGCGTTGCTGGGCTTCCTCGTCTGGGGGCACCACATGTTCACGAGCGGGCAGTCGCCGGTGGCCAACGCGATCTTCAGTCTGCTGACATTCACTGTTTCGATTCCGTCGGCGATCAAGGTATTCAACTGGCTGGCGACGATGCACGGCGGCTCGATCCAGCTCAAGACGCCGATGCTCTATGCGATCGGTTTTATCATGCTGTTTTCGATCGGCGGGTTGACGGGGTTGTTTCTGGGCTCGCTGGCCACGGATATTCACGTTCACGACACGTACTTCGTCGTGGCCCACTTTCACTACGTGATGATGGGAAGCACGCTGTTCGCGTTCCTGGCGGGGATGCATTACTGGTGGCCGAAGATATTCGGCAAGATGTACAACGAGTATCTGGGCCGGCTAGCGGCACTGGTCGTATTTGTCGGCTTCAACCTGACGTTCATGGTACAGTTCATCGCGGGGGCTCACGGCATGCCCCGGCGTTACGCAAACTATCTGGACGAGTTCACGATCTACCACCAGATATCGACGATCGGCTCGTACGTCATGGCGGCGGGCCTGGTGATGGTGGCCATTAACTGGCTGGATTCTCTGGTTCGGGGGCGCCCGGCGCCGGAGAATCCCTGGGGCGGAAACACGCTCGAATGGCAGACGACGTCCCCGCCACCCACGGAGAACTTTGCGCGGACGCCGACGGCCGATGATCCTTATGCCCTGCACAAGTGGCGTTACGATGCGTCCATCGAAGGGTATGTGAAAGTTGCAGAATAGGCGTGGGAGCACGTCAGGTGTCGAGCGGGAGCAGGGGATGAGTGACAGTTCGATGACAGCACACGCCGGGGCGTCCTCGCACGGAGGTGACCATGCCCACCATCCGCCGCACCTGGCGCACCACTTCGATACCAGTGCGCAGCAGTTCGAGACGGGCAAGCTGGGCATGTGGGTCTTCCTGGCGACGGAAATCCTCATGTTCGGCGGTCTTTTTTGTGCCTACGGTGTTTACCGCGGGAACCATCCCGACGTGTTCCGCTATGCCCACATCGCGCTCGATCGGAATCTGGGTGCGATTAACACGGTGATCCTCATCGCCAGCAGCTTCACGATGGCCTGGGGCGTACGATGCGCGCAGCTTGGTCGTCGCACGGGACTGATCGCGTGCCTGGTCCTGACCCTTATGGGCGGGGCGGGGTTCATGGTTATCAAGACCATCGAGTATCACAAGAAGTGGGAGCACGGTCTGTGGGTGGGCGTCTCCAACATGTTCCACCCCAAATCGGAGAAGGAGATCGAGCCGCTCGAGCATGGGGCCGCACACGCCGCCGCGGGTGAAATGGCCGGGGAGGGCGGTCAGAGTCACACTGCGGACAAGACGGGCGAGAGCGCAGCGGGGGTGGAAACGAGTCACGGTTCAGCGACGGCGGCCGGGAGTGGCGAGGGCGGCGCGTCGAACACGACAGCGCACGCGCCTGTGGAGCATAGGGACGAGGACGAGGCGGCGGAAGCGGGCGAAGCGACTTCGGCGGTGAAACAGGCTGCAACGGGGGGCAAGGGTGCGGCGGAGGAGCCGGCCGTCGTGGTTCCTGAGCATTCGCTGATTTCCATTCCGCCATCAGGTCCGCAGGGGGTCGCCGCGTCGTTCCAGCAGGCAGCGCCCACCCAAGCATCCAGCTTTGTCTCCGAGGGTGAGGGCGGTCACCATGCGATTCACTACGAGGACCTGCCGCAGAAGGAGAAGGAGCGGGTCCATATTTTCTTTCAGATTTATTTCTTGATGACCGGGCTCCATGGTATCCACGTGCTGGTGGGGATGGGGATTATTACATGGCTCCTGTTCAAGTCGGCCCGCGGGGCATTCGGTCCGGCCTATTTCACCCCGGTCGACATCGGCGGGTTGTATTGGCACCTTGTGGACCTGATCTGGATTTTTCTGTTTCCGCTCCTGTACTTGATTCATTGACTTCATCAAAGGATAATGCCCGCGGTGATCTTGACGGCGGGTCACATGGAAAGGCCTGACGGTGGTTTCAGACAGCGATCATGTTGCGGTGGTCCACACGGATGAAATGCACATTCACGTCGTCCCGCTGCGGGTTCTGGTGGCGGTATTCGCCCTGCTTCTGGTGCTGACCGTGCTGACGGTCGGAGCCACGTGGGTGGACCTCGGCGTTCTGAACATCTGGATTGCTCTGCTCATCGCGGCCGTCAAAGCCGGAGCGGTGGGGCTTTATTTCATGCATCTGCGGTATGACCGGCCTTTCCATGGCGTGGTCCTGGCGGCGTCGTTTCTCTTCGTGGCGGTTTTCATCGGCGCTTCCCTCATGGATACGAAGGAATACCAGGTCAACATGGAGCCGCCGAGCACACTCAGCACGACAAGCCTCTAGTTACGGAGGTCGATACCGTGCAGACATCTTCCGATTACGCCTCTCCGCATGGATCGCCGCAGACCGTTCCTAAACGGGCTGGGATGATCGGCATGGTTATCTTCCTGGCCGCCCTGACCATGCTGTTCCTGGCGGCGCTGCTCGGATTCGTCATCATTCGCATCAGCCAGCAGGACCGTGTGCCCCACGGTGCCCTGAGCATGCCCATGGGGCTTTGGTTCAGCTCGTTTGCGATCATCGCCGCGAGCATCACCGTGGAGATGGCTTGTGGCTATATCCGCCGCGAACGTCAGCGTGGATTTCGCGTGGCGATGGTGGTTTCACTGCTCCTTACGCTCGTCTTCATCGCCATCCAGGCACCGAGTCTCTGGATTCTGCTGGAGCGTCACTGGGCGCGGAGGTCAGCCGAGAGCTTCACGCTCTACGGTCTGGTGTTCGTGGTGATCCTGCTCCACGCTGCGCACGTTCTCGGCGGCGTCTTCCCCTTGACCGTCACCACGGTCAAGGCGTTCCGGCACGACTACGATCACGAGCACTGGCAGCCGGTCCGCTATGCCGCGATGTACTGGCACTTCCTGGCCGTCGTCTGGATCGTGACATTCGCGACCTTTCTGATTCTTCAATAGGCAATCAACTGCGGAATTGCCTCGGGTGAACTCGCTCGGGGAAGGGGGCCGTGCTACGATCGCCGCTCGCGATGAACCGACCTGCTGAACCCCGCTCGGGATCTTCGTTGACGACGCCGTCGGCGCCGGGCCCGGCGCTGCCGCACCGGGTTCTGGCCGAATGCGCTTCGGAAGGCGATCCGTTGCGCATTGTCAGTCTGGAGGATCGCCCCGATGCGGTGATCATTCTCACGTGGCTGACGCGGCTACGCTGGTTTGCGCTGGCGGGACAGTCTTCCGCGTTGATCATTGCGGAGGCCTGGCTGGGGCTTGATCTTCCCCTGTGTTGGTTGCTCGCGGTGATGGGCGTGACGGCGATCACGAATATTCTGCTGCTTGTGCTGCTGCACCGTCGTTGGGATCTGCCGGAATTCCTGGTGCCGGCGGTTCTCATTCTGGATGTTGTCCTGCTGACGGCCATGCTCTCCGGGGCGGGCGGGCCGCGAAATCCCTTCTGCGAGCTTTACCTGATCCATGTGGCCATGGCGGTTGTGGTGCTTCCCCCACGATGGACGTGGGCGATCGTCGCCGTCGCGGTTATCGGTTTTGCCACGCTGTTTGTTTTTCATCGACCGTTCCAAGGCGGCGTGCCACTACGCGATGAAACACTGAGGGTCGGATCATGGGTGGCGCTGACCACGACGGCCGGCCTGATCGCGTATTTCATCGGGCGCCTTCGCGCCAATCTGCGAGCGCGCGAGAATGAGCTAGGGCAGATGCGGGAAAAGCTGGAGCAGGGAGAGCGCGTGGCGTCACTTGCGACGCTGGCGGCGGGGGCCGCGCATGAGCTTGGATCGCCCCTGGGGACGATTGCCGTCGTGGCGAGGGAGCTGGAACGCTGGGCGGAGCAAGGGGAGTTGGAGGAGAGGACCATTGCGGACGTACGGCTGATTCGCTCGGAAGTTGATCGGTGTCGGCGCATTTTGGACCGCATGAATGTGGACAATCTGCGTCGCGGTGCGGACGCCCCCGGTGTTCTGACGGTGGCATCGCTGCTGGGCCAGCTTCGCGACGAGCTGCCCGAGCGTTTGTTTGAGATGCTGAAAGTGGATTGTGATAAGCGGATTGACCAGTTTGAAGTATCTCCCAATGCGCTGGTCCAGATTCTGGCGATTCTCGTGCAGAACGCCTTCGATGCATGCGAGCCGCAGACGCCGGACGTGACCCTTCGGATCGCCCCGTTGCCGGGAGGATTTCGATTTGAAGTCTCGGATCGTGGTACGGGCATGGCGCCGGAACAACTGGAGCGGCTTGGAGATCCGTTCGCAACGACCAAGGCTCCTCAGCGGGGCATGGGATTGGGGCTTTTTCTGGCACGGTCACTTACCGAACACCTTCGCGGCAGGCTGGAAATCTTCTCCGCGCCTGGACAAGGAACCACGGCTGTTCTAGAGTTTCCGAAGTGATGCCACGGGTGCGCGGAGGGGGTTCGAACTGGAGCGCACGGATCGAATGGAGACGCGAAACCTTCTGCTGATCGACGATGATCGGGTATTCCGGGAGCGGATGGCTCTGGCACTTCGAGATCGTGGACTTGAGGTTCGCGAGGCCTCCGACGGCTCTTCCGGGTTGGGCATTGCTCAATCCTGGCGTCCCGCCCGCGTGGTGGTGGATTTGCGGATGCCGGGTGACTCCGGGCTGGAAGTCGTTCGGCAACTGCGTGCGTTCGGACCTGACATGGTGGTCGTCGTGCTTACCGGATACGGGAGCATCGCGACGGCCAAGGAGGCGCTCCGCCTCGGTGCTCACGATTACCTGACCAAACCCGTAGACGCCGACCAGCTCCTGGCGGCGCTGAATTCGGTCGACGGTGAGGAAGCAGAGGCACCACTTGAGCCGGGTCAGGTTCCCTCGCTGGCTCGGATGGAGTGGGAACACATTCATCGCGTGCTGAGCGACTGCGGGGGAAATGTCTCCCAGGCGGCCCGTGTGCTCGGCATTCACCGGCGCTCCCTTCAGCGAAAACTCGCCAAGTTCCCGCCACCAGAGGCCGTATCCTGAGGTGCGACATTCGGAGCAGGTTGCCGGGCCTGCTTGCCGAGCCGAAAGGTGACCAAAGCGAACCCATCAAGGCGTGCGAGTTCCGCCACCCAAGACGGTGATCCCAGGGGAGGGAATGCGCCCGGGCGGCGGGAGCGAGGATCATCCGCCTCCTGGTGGGGCACCCGCTGGCCGATTTTCCGGTTCGTTTTGCTGTACGCATTTTTTCTTGGTCTCTTTTACCTGATGACCATCACTCCGTTCATGCGCGAAACGGTCTTTCCGACGTACCTGCGCTGGAACGCCTCGGCGTCGGCGGGACTCCTTTCCGTTGTCGAGCAGAACGTCTCAGCCTCGGGAAAGACGATCCGCGGACGGACTTCGCTGACCATCGAGCGGGGATGTGACGCCATCGAGCCGTCGGCGCTGTTCATTGCCGGCGTCCTGGCGTTCCCGGCCGCGTTGTTTCGGAAGGTCCCGGGATTGCTCGTAGGCACGATCTGCCTGATGCTGCTGAACCTCGTACGCATCGTGAGCCTGTTCTACATTCGTCTGTATGCACCATCGTGGTTCGACTTCATGCACGTGCAGGTGTGGCAGGCTGTATTCATTTTTCTGGCGATACTGTTCTGGATCCTTTGGGCGGTATGGGCGATCCGTGAGCGGCAACCCGCCGCGGCGGCGCCGGCCTAGCGTGCCCTGCGATATGCTTGTGCCTCTCATTAGCGAATATGGTCAAGCGTGAACAGCGAGTGTCGCGGTTTCAGCTCGTCGGCGGTTTCTTTGCGCGCCTTTTTGTCGCGTATGGGGCGTTTCTGGCTCTTTGGCTGCTGGTCGGTTCCTGGTATGGCGACGTATTCCGCAGTGTTGCCGGTGATGTGTTCCGCGATTTTGGTCCGGCCGGGTTGGTGAAATTCGCCCCTCGGGAAACGCCGCACCCCGATTGGGACTCCGAGATGCAGATAGGCAACCGGCAGACAAAACAGGTAGCAGCCGTACCCTTCGGAACCAAGTACATCGGTTATGCGCCGACGATCATGTTGTGCAGTTTGGTGCTGGCTACGCCGGTGCCATGGGGGCGCCGGTTCGTGGCGCTTGGCCTGGGGCTCGTGCTTGTCCACTTCTTCATCGCGATGGGCGTCTACCTGATGCTCCTGGACAACTTCAGTTCCGGCCCACCGTTGGGAATGTATGATTTCAGCCCGTGGTTCAAGCGATTTGTCAGTTTTCTGGAAGCGACGTTCACGCAGTCCACGACGACTCGGTACGCCGTTCCGACGGTGTTCTGGATTCTGGTCACGATCCGGCCTCGCGACGTCGATAGGTGGCGAACAACGCTTGTCGAATCAACTTCGAAGACGGCAGGACCAGAATCCGCCACGCGGGCCTCGCATCGCCCGGAACAGAAGGAACGGAACAGGCGAATGCGACGCAATGCCTGATGGAAGACCATTCACCCAAGTCAGCGCCAACCGTCATCGTGGCCTATCCGCCGGGAAATGATGCGCTGACAGCCCGATCCGAAGCAATCGCCCGGCAGTTGAATCTGCCGGTGCGCGAATTGTCCGGTAACGCGCTGAGTACGAAGCGCGGTCGCCGAGGGCAGAGCGCCGCATCTGCCGTTGACGAACTGCGGCTCTGGGTATTGCGCGACGGGCTTGCCCTTCAGGATGCGGGTGATGTCAAGCTATCGCCCATTCGCGTGGATTTCGATTCGGGAACGCCGGGCTTTCGGCGATGGTCGGCGCAATCCCGGCGGCAACCCCTGGCTCGCGCGGTAGGCGTTAAGGGAGAGAGCATAGACGTGCTGGACTGCACCGCCGGCTTGGGGCGGGATGCGTTTCAGTTGTGCTGTCTGGGCTGTCGCGTTACGGCCGTGGAGCGCTCTCCGGTTTTGTGCGAAATGCTTCGCGACGCGATGGATCGTGCTACGAACAGCGCGGACGAATCACTGCGGAAAGCGATAGCCCGTTTGGACCTAGTCTGCGGGGAGTCCGCATCGGTTCTGAGAGCGTTCTCCGAGAATGCCCGCCCGGACGTCGTATACATCGATCCGATGTATACGACGCGGCGGAAATCAGCGGCTGGCGGGGCGGAGATGCGTATCCTCCGGCGCCTGGTCGGCGAGGACGAGGACAGTGGCTCCCTGCTTGCGATTGCTCGCAAAACGGCCGGTCGCCGGGTCGTGGTCAAGCGGCTTCGGCACCACCCCGCATTGGCCGAAAAAGTGGACATCTGCTACTCGGGCCGAACGGTCCGCTACGACGTCTACCTGACGGGGCTGGGGCAACAAGAGACGGCATTGGCGGTCTGACGCCATCGGCGTCGAAAGGCTTGGCGGGGTCCCATCTACTCGGGGAAGTCAATCTCCAAGGCGCGATCGCGGTCTGAAACGCGAAACACTCCCAGGGCGAACCCGCCCTCGATGCCGGACGTAGCGTAGAAATAGTCGATGTTGATGTCACGCCGGCCAAGGCATCGGGCGATTGCTCCGAAGCCACCCGGGCGGTTGGGTATGGGAATGCAGATAACGGGGACCGATACGTACGCGGCCCCGGCGTGGTTCAGGGCTTCCTTGGCCGCCTCTACGTTATCCACGACCATACGCACTGTGCCGATGTCCACGGTGTCCAGAACGGCCATGGCGCGGATGGTCACGCCTGCGTCCGAGAGTTGCTGGCAGAGCCCGGCAATCATGCCGGGTTTGTTGGCCAGGAAGGCCGAAAGCTGTTCGTCGGCGGCTGCGCGCACGATGCGGTCCTCTCCGGCGAAGTTCTGCCATTTCTCCGTGGGCCGCCGGTGCGTCTCCGCCAACCGCATCCGGGGCTATTGAGTGTTGGGCGGATGCTAGCAGGCGTGGAAATCGCAGGCAACGCGCGGCCCTTGTTGAAATGCAGGGCGATGCGTACGATCCTGCCAATGCAAGAAAAGGTGAACCTCATGAAGACCATCCAGTTATCCAACGAACTCGATACCATCGGGGCGGCCGTCGGGCGTGTCGCCAGTGGCTGCTTTGTCCTCACCACCCAACACAGTGGGAAATCCAACGGATTGCTGGTTTCGTGGGTCCAGCAAGCGGCGTTCGAGCCCCCGATGATCACGGCGTGCATCAAGCACGGGCGGCCTGCGGCGGAGCTGGTCCGCGGCAGCGGGCGGTTCGTGCTCAATGTCATCGGTCCGGATCCGGCGCCGATGTTCAAGCACTTCGCCAAAGGGTTCTCGGCCGAAGAGGATTCCTTCGCCGGCCTGGACGTGGCGCCGTCGGATTACGGCCCGCTGATCACATCGTGCGTGGCTCATCTGGCTTGCAATGTTCGCCAAATGGTCACCGCCGGAGATCACGACGTGTGCATTGCCGAGGTCACGGCCGCTGCCTCCCAGGGATCGGAGCGCCCGTACGTGCACATTCGCAAGAACGGACTCTCGTACTGACCTTTCCGGCAATCCGGGCGACCGTCCTTTGGTGATCGAATCGCATACGCGTGGGGCATGATCGCCCCGCGTTGCGATCCGCGCACGGTCTGTGCCATTCCGTGATTTATCGAGTCCATTCCTGACTCCTCATGCCCGTCCTGCCGCTGGTCGATCCAATCACAAGGGTTGGCTGCGGCCATCGACGACCGATAAGGGTGCACAACTGAAAAGGGACGTTGAGCATGAGCGAACAATTCTCCCAAGAGGCATCCAGTGCGGCGCTGGCGGACCGGGCAGGAATTTTGGCCCAGGCCGTTGCCCAGGGATCGAAATCGCCGGCCGGAGCGGATACGGACGCACCAGAGGCTCCGGCGTTGGAATTACCCACGTTCTTCCCCGAGGAGCCGGAGACGTTCGAACAGGCGGGGTTATCGGACGCACTTGTCGAGTCGCTGGTTCTCAAGCACCTGTTTGCGGTGGGCGCGAACACCGGTCGAGGCATGTCGCGTGATCTGTGCCTCCCGGTCAAGTCGACGATTGAGTTGCTCAACTCGCTGAAAAGTCGGCAGTTCGTGGTCTACAAGGGATCGGCCTCGATGGGCGACTTTCAGTATGTGCTTACGGAGAGCGGGCGCGAACGGGCGAACCGCTATCTCGAGGAGTGTACGTACGCCGGTCCGGCACCGGTTCCATTTGCTCGCTATGTCGAATCCGTACAGGCGCAAAGCATATTGGGCGAGCAGCCGGGCCCGGGCGACCTGCGACAGGCGTTTGGGGAACTGCTCATTCGCGAAGAGATCATGGAGCAGCTCGGACCGGCCGTGAATTCCGGCCGTGGGTTGTTCCTCTTCGGCAATCCGGGCAACGGCAAGACCAGCATCGCAGAGCGAATCACGCGCTGCTTCGGTACACAGATCTGGATTCCCCGAACGATCTTGGTCGAGGGCGAAATCGTCCTCTTGTTCGATCCCCAGTGCCACGAGCCTGATCCGGCGCACCGGCCTTCGCTGATCAAGGGGCGAGCGCACGATCCGAGGTGGCTGAAGATCCGTCGCCCGACGATCGTTGTCGGTGGAGAGCTTACACTCGATTCCCTGGAGCTTCGCTACAACCACTTCACGAAGATCACCGAGCCGCCCATTCAGCTCAAGAGCAACTGCGGCACGCTGGTGATCGACGACTTCGGCCGGCAACGCGTGCCTCCCATCGAACTGCTCAACCGCTGGATTGTTCCGCTCGAAAAGCGCATCGACTACCTCACGATGCACAGCGGAAAGAAGTTGCAGGTGCCGTTCGATCAGCTCATCGTCTTCTCCACCAACCTTGAGCCGCGTGAGCTCGTCGACGATGCGTTCCTGCGGCGAATTCCTTACAAGATCAACGTGCCCGACCCCAACGAGGAAGAGTTCCGCGCTCTTCTGCAAATGACCGCGGCGACATTCGAGGTGCCTTATGACGAGGGGTGTGTCGATCGTCTGATTGAGAAGCATTACCGGGCAAATAATCGCTCCTTCCGCTGCTGCCATCCGCGCGACCTGATACTGCAACTGGTCAACCAGGCCCGCTACCACGGCGACTCGGCCGTGATGTCCGACGCCGGCTTCGACCTGGCCTGCGGGACGTACTTCTCGCTGCTGTAGGGGGGCGCTTGGCGGGCTAGCAAACTCGCCTTCCGGCGACCTTCTGACTTGATTTCCAAGTCGAGGCGATCCAGCATGGCCGACCATGACCGCCGCCGACATCCGTCATTTCACATCCGGCGATATTGGCTTCGCCCTCGTCCAGACCGGCCGGGAGGGCTGGGACGCCACGGCTGAGCTATTTCGGACAACGCTTGAACTCGAGCCGCAGGGTGCGTTCATTGCCGAGGCAGACAGGCGAGCCGTGGGCATGATTACCACGCTGCGGCACGACGAGACCGCCTGGATCGGCAATCTGATCGTCGTACCGGAATATCGCGGGCGGGGGGTCGGTGCGATGCTCATGGAGCGGGCCATGGAACACCAGACCGGCCGCGGCGTTCGCACGCTGCGACTGGAGGCCGATCCGGCGGGAATCCCCCTCTACCGGCGGCTGGGCTTCGTGGATGAGTTCGTCTCGCCGCGGTTCTTCCGTCCAGGCGCTGCGGTGACCTCAATCGGCCCAACGCCGCGACGCATCGATTCACCCACCTCGGGCTGCCCCGAGGCTGTGAAACGACTCTTCGCAAGCGACCTGGAAGCCGTTGTCGCGTTCGATGGGCCGTTCTTCGGCGACGACCGATCGAGCCTTTTGAGCAAACTTCTGGCGAGCGCCCCCGAAGCGTGGAAGGTCGAATCCGACGACGTACTTCGCGGGTACCTCATCACACAGCCGTCGACGCTGGGAGTTCGCATCGGGCCATGTGTGGCATGGGACGCGGCGACGGCCGACCTGCTACTTGAAACGGCGATCGATGCCTTTGGAACACAGGCGATAGTTGCGGCTGTGCCGGAGAGCAACTTAGCCGCGATCGAATTGCTGGCCCGCAGGGGATTTGTGCAGCGGCCGCCGTGCCTGCGAATGGTCTGGGGTGAACCCGGCGCCGCCGTCGATGTACATCATATCTTTGCGATATCCAACGGGGCGATGGGATGAGGGTGAGCTGTGCCGGCGAATGCGGAATGGTGAATGCGGAACGCGGATGCAGCGGGTCGCCGGCCGTGAATCCTGCCCGCCGGAGACCGCGACGCGGGAGGAACCCAAGGTCGACCGTGCTACAATAGAGGGCAGGCGATGACGTGCCCGAGTGCTTGGCCGTCCCATTGAATCCTGAGGTTGCGCAGCGATGCGAGCCAGAATCAAAGCCGTTTTCGCGTTTACATCCATTCTTCTCGCGTTGGCGTACATGGTTTCTTTTTGGCATCCGATTCACGTCAGTCAGGTGTGGAACAAGGGCGCGCAGTGGGTCGAGCTTCGAGGCGGTGGAGTGCGCTGGTACTACGAGAGCAATCGTTCGAAAGTCATGGGTGGTCCGATGCGTGCAGCGTTCGGCTATTACGTGCCCATTCCAGCGGGATTTGGCTTCGGTTTCGTGATCGCGAACGACGGGTACAGAACTATTGCGTTTCCGGGCGTGTGCGTTTCGTGGTACTGGCAGCCGAGCGCGTACCGGCGATGTGATGTTCTGGTTGACCTGCGGGCGACCGCGATTGTCGCGGCGCTCTATCCAGGCTTGAGCATTTTGATGTTTCGAGCTCGACGGTACATTCGTCGGCGGCGCGGCCTTTGCCTCAATTGCGCCTATGATCTTCAGGGCAATGTCTCAGGCACCTGTCCGGAGTGCGGGGCATCGACGAAGTCATGACCGCGGTTTCGGATTCAGTTCTCGCTTCCTGCGTTCGCGCAGGCTAAAGCCTGCGGCTCAGAAGATGGTTCGGTTGCCTCACTCTGCTTCCCATCCCCGCTTCCGTCCTCTCCGTGTATAATCCTCGCCCATGATCACCCGTCTTCAGAGCATCGCCTTCGAGGGCATCGACGCCATTCCCGTGGAGATCGAGGTGGACGTCGCCCGGCGGGGGATGGGTGATCCCACGGTCGTCGGCCTGCCCGACGCGGCCGTCAAGGAGAGCGTCGAGCGCGTCCGCAGCGCCATGGCCAACTCCGGCTTCGACTTTCCCCGCCACCGCACGGTGATCAACCTCGCCCCGGCCGACATCCGCAAGGAAGGGCCGATCTACGACCTGCCCATGGCCGTGGGCATCTGCCTGGCGGGGGGCAGCTTCGCCAGCGACAGTACGCACGAATACATCATCGCCGGCGAGTTGGCTCTCGACGGTCGCGTCCGGCCGATTCGCGGAGCACTCTCGGCGGCGATGCTCGCGGCCAAGCGAGAACACCGTGGCATTCTGCTTCCGGTGGAGAACGCCCCGGAGGCTGCAGTCGTCGAAGGGATCGAGGTGATTCCCGTCGGCTCGCTCACGGAGGCGATCGGTTTCCTCTCCGGCCAGCTCCCCATCGAACCCGTGGCCGTGGACCTGAGCGCGATCCTCGCTTCGGCGCGCACCTACGACTGCGATTTCGCCGACGTTCGCGGGCAGGAGCACGTCAAGCGGGCGCTGATCATCGCCGCGGCCGGGCGGCACAACGTGCTGATGATCGGTCCGCCGGGTTCGGGCAAGACCATGCTGGCGAAGCGGATCCCGACGATTCTTCCGCCGCTCACGCTGGCGGAGTCCGTGGAGACGACGCGGATTCACTCCGTAGCGGGCGAGCTTCGACCTCGCATTGCGCTGCTGGCAACGCGGCCAGTTCGCGCACCGCACCATTCCGCGAGCACTCCGGCGCTGGTCGGCGGGGGGTCGGTGCCCAAGCCGGGAGAGGTTTCGCTGGCCCATCACGGCGTGCTCTTTCTCGACGAATTTCCAGAGTTCTCCCGAACGGCGCTGGAAGCGTTGCGCCAGCCGCTCGAAGACGGTGACATTACCATCGCCCGCGCCCACAATACGACGCGATTCCCTGCGTCTTTCTTATTGGTGGCCGCCATGAACCCCTGCCCTTGCGGGTACTTCGGCGACCCGCGCAAGCCGTGCAAATGCAGCCCGCTCCAGATCGAGCGTTACGTGAGCCGTGTGAGTGGGCCGCTCATCGACCGCATCGACATCCATCTCGAGGTGCCGGCCGTGACATTCGCCGAGCTGCGCAGCTCGCGCGACGGTACGCCGTCCTCTTCGATGATCGAACAGGTCCATCGCGCCCGGGAACGGCAACGGAGACGTTTCGAGGGCGACTCGACCCTGACTAACGGCCGGATGAGTGGGCGGCAGGTTCGCGCGACCTGCGTGCTCGATGCCGCGGCGGAGTCCGTGCTGCGGCAGGCCATTAACGAGCTTGGACTCTCCGCCCGAGCGCACGATAAGATTCTGCGCGTGAGCCGGACCATCGCGGACCTGGCCGATCGCGCAGACATTCGTGCCGAAGATGTGATGGAAGCCATCCAGTATCGGCGCCTCGACCGCCAGCTATGAGTAAGCTTCGTCCCGCCAGAGCCCCGCGAATTCTCTTCCTCAATCGGCTGCGTCCGTTGCTGCGGTTGCCTTTGAAGGGTCTGCTCTTTCTGGTGGCACTCTTTCTGGTCTGCTTTCCATACCCCGATCAGTTTGTTCGTCATGCAGCGCGGTGGCGTTCGCCGCAGGCGCTGGTGGAGCCGGACAATCCCGGGCTGGAGCCCCTGGTTGAGGAGCTTCGTCCGCGACTGGAAAACGTGACCGATCCGCACCAGGTCCTTGGGGTCGTCGAACGCTTCGTGTACGAGAAGGTCCCATACGATTGGGACTGGAACACCTGGGGCGCGGCCGACTATATCCCCACGGTCACCGAGATTCTCGCCAAGGGGCGGGAGGACTGCGATGGCCGGGCGGTCTTGGCGGCGTCGCTGTTGGCCCGGCTCGGCTACGACGCCCAGATCGTCACGGACTTCACGCATGTCTGGGTGAAGACGCCGCAGGGCGAGACGATGGGGCCGGGCAAGAGGAAGGCGGTCGTCGCGACGCCGGAGGGTATCAAGCTTCAGCCGGGCGCCCTGGCGCAGCTTGGGCGGTCGATCGGCTACGGGATTGGCGTGTTTCCGTTGCTTCGCGAACTGATCCTGGTTGCCGTGCTCTGGTACCTGTTGTTGCACGGGCAGTCGCGACGGTGGATTCACACGGTCGCCCTGGTGCTGCTCGTCGGTGGGCTTCTGGCGATTCGCGCCGGGGGCGTTGATTACCGCAACCTCAACTTCGGCATGCAGGCCGTCGGCGCGTTCCTGATCGCCGCAGGGATCCTGACGCAGTGCATTCGCGTTGGTCGCCGGCAACGCCAGTCAGGCGAGCCGACTGCGGGTTCCGTCAGGCGTAACGGGAAGGCCGGAAGGGGTGCGGGTGCGGGAACATGAGTGCTCACGGTGGATCATTCCGATTTGGACTGGAAGTCCTGCGGCCGATCGAATAAGCTCCCGACGTGGCACAAACGGACGCGCTGAGATTCGCCATTGAGGTGGCCCGCATCGCCCACGACAACAAGGCCGAGGACGTGGTGGCTTTCGATTTGCGGGGGATTGCGGCCGTGACCGACTTTGCGGTCATTGCCACGGGCACTTCAGATCGGCAGATGCGGTCGATTGCGGAACGCGTCATCGAATATGGTCGGCGGCTGGGGCAACGTCCTTACGGGTACTGCGGTCACGAGAACGCCGTTTGGATCGTCTTGGATTACGTAGACGTCGTTCTCCATCTCTTCGCCCGACCCTACCGTGACTATTATGACCTGGAGCTACTTTGGGGCGACGCGCCCCGTTTGGAATGGGCGCAGTCGGAATCGGCTTGAACGCTCGCCATGCGGTTGGTGATGCGGACGCCCGGAGAGCTCGGGAATCTGCGAAATCAATCCGCCACGTTCCTTAACAATTCCTTAACGAGTCTGACGCGGACGATGGCAGCGGAGCCAAGTATCGGTCCTGTTGGCTTTTGCATCCGATTCGTGCTGTCCCGGAATCGCGCTGGCAAGCACGATTTGAGGCAATTCTCGGACACTGTCCCGAAGCACGCTTCAGCTCGATTCTGCACCCTCCCGGTGCCTACGATGGGGTAAGGACAGGTCGCTCCGGCGCTCCGGGTCGGGTGCGACTGGCCGGCTGTGGACCGCTCTCCGTGCTGGACACGGCCTACCAGCCGCCCTATAATGGGCGCTTCGTACGGGTTTGTCGGAATCCACGAGATTTGGTGGGTCCGGCATCCTGCGGCGCGTCATGGCATTCCCGGAGTGGCCTATCGGCGGCCGGTGCGGCTGTCGGTGGGGGTCTCGGGGTTCAACCCGGGGAGTGCATTGGGGTGATTCTCTCCGGTAAACGCCGGGCTGAGGGAATCGAGGCGCGTTGCGCAGGGCCGACCCGTAAGGAGCGGAGGAAGTCATTCTCGTTGGGGGATCAATATCCAAACTAACGTGTTGGAGGAAGTGCAGGCACAACCTCTCCGGCGCATGGGCCTTTGGTCCTGCCCCGGGGGTTCGAATCTCAATTAGAGGGTCTGACCGGGTAAGGTAACCGCGCGGGTCGAGCTGATCCGGGCAAGAATCCAAGTGAAGGGGATGGGTCCGATGAACAAGAGTTTCAGGATGTGGGGGCTTGCTGGCGGTGCAGTGGCGCTGCTTTCGGCCAGTGCGATGGCCCAGACGCCGGTCTTCTCTTTGGAGATCGCGGCGATCAACGGACAGGTTCTTCGAAATATCTCTTGCACGTCCAATGCACAGTGCCCGGGCAACAGTACCTGCGTCGGGTCAAAGTGCACCAATGCAACGACGCTCAGTGAGGCCGACGGCGACATTTCGCCGGGCGACATGATCAAAGTCGACGCCTTCGTGCGCAACTGGGACTCGACCGTAACGACCGGCATCTGCGAGAACGGCGACGCCTGCTCGACGGTGACGCCGGGCTCGTGCACGGCCAAGCATTGCAGCGGGAACGTCACGGTCGCCTGCCCGGACTCCGAATTCTGCGCAGCCCGCGGCTTGGGCATTTGTGTGGACGATACCTGCGATCCGCATCCGTTACTTGGTTCGTTCCAGTGGAGAATGGACCCTGCGACGTACGTCGCGGGCGGTGGAACGAGTCCGACCGGTAAGTTCAACGTGGCGGAGATCGCCTGTGTTCCGGCAGATTGCAACTACACCAACCCTCAGGTGCCTGTACCCAACTGTGCCTGTGCTCCGGGGTATTCGTCCACCAGCTCCTGTACCTGTGCGCAGATCGGCATCTGCAACGCGGCTACGAACATGTGCAACAGTCAAGCGCTCGCGTTCATCGACCTGGTCAGAACGGACTGGGTCTATGCGGGCATGCTCGCAACGACCGCGACTGCGGTGCTTGGGCAGGCCACGGAGATTACGGGTACGGTGACGGCGGCCGGCGGTGGAGCCATTGATAATTCGCCCACGACGCGCCGGTACATGGGGTCGATTCTGCTGACAGCCGAGGACGTCATGCGTGGCACGGTCAACCTGCTGATGGAGAACGATCCGCTGTCTACGTTTGCCACGGACGAGAACATTATCCCGTTTCCCGGCCCGAACCTGGAGGGCGTGTCCATCAATTTCAACGCGTGCGAAGGCGTGGTTTGCAACTCGGACCAGTGCACGACGCAGCAGTGTATCGGCGGGGTTTGCCAGATCGTAAGCCAGCAGCCGAACGGAACGGCCTGCGATCGCGACAGCAATCTCTGCACAATCGATGAGTGCACTGCAGGCGTGTGCGTTTTCAAGCAGCCGAAGCTGTGCCTCCCGCCGACGACGTGCAATCCGGCGAATGGGCAGTGCGAAGGTGGCGCGACATGTATGATCATGTCCATGGACCCGCCGAACTGCGAGATTGACGCGCGGCAGACCTCCGACGTGAACAGCGCGGCACCGGCCCAGGGTGTGAGTGCATTTACTCTTACGTTCAACGGGACCTGCAATGCCGGCACGCTGCTGGCCAGCAACTTCACCCGACGGGTGGTGCCCAACGATGTGACACCGCCGGCGATCCAGAGCTACAGCGGTGCGGGTACCACCGGGACGGTCACTCTTGCCGGTCCCATCCCCGCGAAACACTGGACCTGCATCAAGCACACGGCCTCGAACACCGAAAAGTGCTTCGGGTTCCTGCCGGGTGACGTCGACGGAAACCTTACGTCCAATGCGGCGGATATCATCGCGTTGCTCGATTCGCTCGATGGGATGGCCGTGCAGCCGATCTTTGCGACGGACGCAAACCGTTCGACCATGCCCAACGAGCTTGACGTAACGCGGGCGATCGACCTGCTCAACGGAGGCGGCGTCTATACGCAGTGGAGCGGGCAGACGTTGCAAGCATGTCCGACCCCGTAAGGGACGGATGAAGGAGGCGGCAACGCCTCCCATTCGAAGCAAAACCCAGACGGCGTAGCGAGACCCGAGTCCGCTACGCCGTCTTCTCATGGCCAGGGCGGACTTGACGCGTTAACGTCCGGACCCGACCCTGCTGCCGTGGTTCGATCGCCAACCGCCAACCCTGCAACCACTTCTCGCGCGCTACGCATCGCGATCGGATTTCTGACGCTGGCGGCGCTTGGAGCGACGCTCTTCGCATTTCGCCGCGTGCTGATGAACCCCGTCAACTACGAGGCGGAGTATGTCCGTGCCCCGTGGCTGATCACCTCACTCTTGATTCCAGCTCTGACCGTCGTTGCCGTTACCTTCCTCGCTGCGAACTTCGCGCGCCGGCCCAAGGAGGGTGTTTCTGTCGAGGTAGCTGATCGACGGCACACCGCTTACGAAACCTGGCTAAGGCTGATTTGCGCGGTCGGCGCCTTTCTGGTTGGCGCCGCGTGGCTATACGGGGAACCACCCACTTTTCTCACATTTTGCCTGGTTGTCACCGCGTTGGCATGGTGCGTTCGTGGTTTGGACGGAGTGTTCCCCGTCCTGCCACTGCCTGAGCGCATCGCCGCCTGGTCCCTGGCCGGTCTCATCGTCCTCGCCACCGTGTGGCACGCCCTGGAGCAGGCCCATTTCTGGGAGCACTTCCTGCTGGGGTACGCGGACTTCGGCTTCTTCACGACGGAACTGGAGCATTGTCTGCCCTGGAAGGACGTCGGACCGGAGCGATTTGCCGATACCCGCCTGGGTTACCATGCGGTGTGGATGTTCTACCTGCTCGTGCCATTTTACGCCCTTTTGCGTAGCCCGCTCTTCCTGATGTTCGTTGGCCCGCTTGCGCTGAACCTGGCGGCCGTTGCCTTTTATACGTTGGGCCGAGATCGAAGTGGATCACGCCTGGTCGGACTGATCGTAGCCGTTGGATGGCTCTGCCTCCCATCGGTGACACGGTTGCCTTATTCGAACACGTATGGCTTCCAGTCGATTTATCTTGCGGTCCCTTGGCTGGCGTTCGCGTTATCGCTGGGATTGCGCGGCCGGTGGTTTCTTTCACATGTCTGTCTCGCGGCGGCGGTGCTGTGCGAAGAGACCGTTTGCGGTGTCGCGTTCGGATGGGGCCTTACACTGGTTTTGTTCACGCCACGGCGTCGCGACGGGCTGATCATCATGGCGGTTTCCGTAGCGTACCTCGCGCTGATGGCCGGTTGGGTGATACCAGCCTTTGCTCGGGAAGCTGAGTATTCGCGGCTACAATTGTTCGGAGATTTGCCCGTCTCGGGTTTGTTCGAGCGGCTGACTCGAGCGCGCGTTCTTTACTACCTGCTTGCGTTGATGGTTCCGTTGCTACCGGGTCTGGTCGGTGGACGTCGACTGATCGTGGCGGCGATTCCGACCCTGCTGCTCGTGCTGCTGCTTCAGCAGCGGGACTACCTGAACATCAAATATTGGCACCAGAGCTCGGTTCTGCCCGTGTTGTACGCAGCGGCGGTTATTGGCGTTACGAACCGACAGTATCGCGGTGCGAGTTCCGGTTCTTCCAGGGAAAGCGGAGGTCCCTTGGAGATAATGCCCGATCTTGAAGGCGATGCCGGGGCGCGAAATGCCCGCGAAGGATTGTCGGGTACGGGGGAAGGAAGTATTCCGGGTCTCACCTCCATCTCTCGCCGCGTGGATCTGGCGCCGCCCGTTGCGCTTCTCGTATCCATTGGACTGTTCCACTTCGTCATGGGTATTTCACCGGCATCGCAGGCTCAACGAATCTACGAGGCCGACTCCCGCCTCAATTCTCGAGATCCCCGATTGGACGCTGTGGAATGGGTGCGGGAGACGTTTCCTGACGATCAGTACGGCGTTATCGCCACGGAGCGCATGGCCGCGCATTTCACGGACTACCGCATGGTCTGGCCGGCCCCACGCGCCCGGCTGGGTGCGATGCCGATCCCGTACGTCGTTGTCCTCGATCGTTCCGATCGCTGGGACAAGATCGTCATGGAAGGCGAGACAGAACTGTTCCTGCACGAGGCTGAGGTCGCCGGATTTCACCCGGTCAAAGTCGTTGGTTCCGTCGTCGTGCTCGCCCCAAGTCATCCGTAAGCCATTGTCCGGCATTGGCTTGCGGACTCTCCGTGGCCAGGTGTCTTGCGTCGGGCCGCCGACACATTTCGACAGACTTCGCCGGATCGGCGGGAAGAGGCACCCCAATTGCGTAGTTGAACGTAGTGCGCCAAGTGCGTTTCGCCATTCTGCGACAGTTGCGTGTGAGGTGAGAATGGCCAAAAGCAGCGCTCATTGTTATTGTGCCACGGTTCCTTGTACGGGTTTGGGGACGGGCGACGGCAGTCATCCAGAGGAGGAATTCGACTGTGAGAACACTCATTGCGTTCGGTTTGATCCTAATCGGTCCTGCGGTCGCGTTCGCGCAGGATGCACCGGAAGAAAAGGCGCCTCCCAAAGTCCAGCGGGACGAGGCCAAACATCAGGAGGCGGTGGAGTTGCTGAAAAAGGTCGATGCGGCCGCCAAAGCCGTCGAAACCTGTCGATACGATTCGACCTGGAAGCCAACCGGATTTCTGGCCGAGCGAATGGGTTCAGCCTCGGGACGTGTTCTGCTGGGGGCCAAGGTCGAAAGTGCGGGCGGTGCACACAAGATGAAAGTGACAACAAAGATTCAGCGAACGCCATCGGCCGAAGTTGCAGAATACACCACTGGATTCGACGGAGATGAGTTTTACCTGATCGATCCAACGTCGCAGAAAGTCCATGCGGACATCGACCCCGGCGTGGTCGGAACGGATGGACAAAACGCCAGAGCGATCGTGATGCAGGAATTCGCCCATCCCACGCCCTTCTCGGATGAGATCAACTCGGACAGCGCCGAAATTCTCCGCAAGGAGATGTTCGATGGGCAGGAATGCAGCGTCGTGCATGTGGTTTACGCCGGCGGGCGGGGGGAGGCGGTTTGGTGGTTCTCGAACAAGGATTACCTCCCGCGACAACGCGAGCAATTGTTCAAGAATCCGGACGGCGAAAGGGGCTCGTGGGTGTTGACCATCACCAACCTCGAGATCGCCCCGGAATGGCAGGACAAGGCGTTTGCGCTGGTTGTTCCCGAGGGTTACAAGAAGACGGACGAGTTTGCCCCGCAGCGCGGCATGATGAACTGAATCGATTTGTAACAGAGCAGTTCGGGAGACCCTCGTCGAAGATCCGGCGAGGGTTTTTCCTTGCGCCTGGCCGTCGTCCTCCCATTTCAGCTACGAAGTCATGCTGGAGCCGCTTGGCATGACCGGCACGTTCAACTAGGATTGTCCAATCCGCCGGTCCACGATACCGAAACAACCAAGGAGCTTGACGCTTGGCGAAGTTCAACCGCACTCACCGCAACGCGATATTCACCGCGGCTGCGGCGCTGATCACCCTCCTCTCGTTCTTGCCGGACGCGCTGGCACAAGATAAGCCGATCGCACTCAGCGGGGCCAGGCTGATTCCCATCAGCGGTCCCGAAATCGAGCGCGGCGTGCTCGTGGTTCAAAACGGGAAGATCGCGTCGGTTGGATCCCTCGCCGAAGTGTCCGTACCCCCTGATGCGGAGTTGGTGGACGTTTCGGGCAGGGTGCTGATGCCGGGGCTGGTTTGCACCCACAGTCACGTCGGTGGGATTGGCGGCGCAGATGCCAGCGCGCCTATCAATCCTGACATTCGCATTTTCGATTCGCTCAATCCGCTCGACGCGGGGTATCGGCGTGTCGTGGCTGGTGGGTTGACGACGATCAACGTCATGCCCGGTTCCGGACATCTGCTCAGTGGGCAGACGACTTATCTGAAGATGCGCGGCGGGAATCGGATCGAGGATATGTTCTGGCTGGACGATCAAGGGCGGCCGATGGGCGGCATGAAAATGGCCAACGGCACCAATTCCATGCGTGCCGCGCCATTTCCCGGAACCCGAGGAAAGTCAGCCGCGATGATGCGGCAGCAGTTCATCAAGGCGGTGGAATATCGCGAGAAGATTGCGCGCGCCGACGGCGACCCGGAAAAAACGCCCTCAAGGGACTTGGCCCTGGAGGGTCTGGTTGAAGTGCTGGAGGGTAAGCGCGTCGTCCACTATCACACACACCGCCACGATGACATCCTTACCGTTCTGCGGCTCGCAAGGGAATTCGGGTTTCGTGTCGTCCTTCATCATGTCAGTGAAGGAGCACTTGTGGCCGAGGAAATTGCCGAGGCGAATGTGCCGTGCTCGGTCATCCTCGTGGACAGCCCGGGTGGTAAGCTGGAAGCGGCCAACCTTGCCTATGAGACAGCCGGCGTGCTGGAAAGGGCGGGTGTGAAGGTCGCCTTCCATACGGACGACTGGATCACCGATTCGCGCATCTTTTCACGCATGGCTGCACTGGGCGTTCGGGGAGGAATGTCCCGCGCGGGCGCTCTGCGAGCCCTCACACTCAGTGGGGCGGAGATTCTCGATCTTGGGGATCGTATCGGATCCCTGGACGCGGGAAAGGACGCGGATTTCGTGGTCCTGTCGGGGGATCCGCTCAGCGTCTATTCCAAGGTGCTTCAAACGTGGGTCGATGGGCGGAAGGTGTTCGACCGCGACGACCCGATCGATCGACTCCACGCCGTCGGCGGCTATGGTGCGGGCAATGATCAGGAGCCTTATTTCTGCTGCTTCGATCATCAGGATTAGGCGGAAGGCACGAAGGCGCGCTGCAGAGCCCGGTTTGGGAAGCGCTCGGACCACGGACCAACGAAAAGCGATAGAAAAATGCGAGTGCGCAAGGCGCTCCACGGAAACACAGATGAATCGAAAATACGCTGCGGATCGATGGTGGCGGGGGAGTTTGGTAACAGCGACGCTGGCAATTGCGGTGCTCGGCGTTGAGATTGCGGCGGCGCAGGTCGCCGTGCGCGGCGCGAGGGTCTACACGATGGCCGGACCGCCCATCGACGATGGCGTCGTGGTGGTCCGTGATGGCAAGATCGCCGCCGTCGGGCCGGCGTCGGAAGTTACGATTCCCGACGGCGTCAAGATTCTCGACGCCAAGGTCGTTACCCCGGGGCTTATCGATGCTCACTCCACCGTCGGACTCAGCGGGGTTCTCAATTACGATCACGATCAGGACCAGCTTGAGTCATCTGATGCCATCCAGCCCGAATTGAGGGCGATTGATGCGTACAACGCCCGGGAGCGGCTCATTGAGTGGGTCCGCAGTTTCGGCGTGACGACCGTTCACACGGGGCACGCGCCGGGCGAGCTTATATCCGGGCAAACGCTGATTGCCAAGACCGTGGGCAACACGGTCGAGGAAGCAGTCCTGGTGCCGACGGCCGCGGTCGCCGCGACACTCGGGCCGCGCTCCTTCAAGAAGGACAAGAAGCCCCCGGGAACGCGCGGCAAGCAAATGGCCATGCTCCGCGGAGAGTTTCTCAAGGCCCAGGATTACCTCCGCAAGCAGGATCTTCCCGATGTGGAAAAGCATCCCGCGCGCGACTTGAAACTGGAAGCGTTGGGGCGCGTGCTCAAAAAAGAACTTCCTCTGTTGATCAGCGCTGACCGGGCGCAGGATATTGCCTCCGCACTGCGTCTGGCGGAGGAGTTCAATATCCGCATTTGGCTGGACTCGGCGGCGGAGAGCTACCTTCTGGTGGACGACATCAAGGCTGCAGGAGTTCCCGTGATCGTCCACCCCCCAATGTACCGGGCGTGGGGGGACCGCAAGAACCTGAGTTTCGAAACGGCGGCGACGCTCCGCCATGCGGGTATTCCCGTGGCCATGCAGAGCGGCTATGAGGACTATGTTCCCAAGACGCGTGTCGTACTCCTGGAGGCGGCCATCGCCGCCGGGAATGGGCTAAGCTTCGAGGAGGCGCTGGGCACCATCACCATTGACGCCGCCCGGATTCTGGGAATCGCCGGCCGAGTGGGATCACTGGAAGTCGACAAGGACGGCGACATGGCGTTATACGATGGCGATCCGTTCGAGTACACGTCACATTGCATCGGCGTGGTGATCGATGGCAAGGTGGTAAGCGCTCAGGCTCGCTAGGTCACAGGGAGGCATCCATCTCGCCATCCGGCTCACCGAAAGCGGTCCATGGCGAAGGCGCTAAGTGATGCAAGCTGGCAAAAGCAGGCCAGGACGAAACGCGCTGTAGCCGTGCTGCCCTGATCGTCAAACAAGCTCATCAGTCCCCACACCGCGACGACAATCGCAAGCATCTGCAATAGTGACCCGATCAAGCGCAGTACAGAGAAGTCATCCTGGCTGCGGTCCCGGTGGACACGTTCCAGCAGATCGTGAATCGCCCGGAGCGACTGATTGAGATCGGCCGGGTATTCAGGCTCAGGTGACCGCGATTCACCTTCGGGAGTCGAAAGCAGCGAATCTTCCGCAGGTTCCTTTGCCTCGTGTACCACTCTGCGCTTTTTTGCCGGTACCTGTGCGTGGCGAAGGAGTGGGACTGCTGTTGCCGGCGCTTCGACTTGGAGCGTGTGCAGATCGGACTTCAGGGACTTGCCCATTGCGCTGGGTTCGCCCCACCGCCCGACGATATCCGCCGCCTCCAGCATCGAACGAGCCACGAAGTCCTCATCCGCCGGCTCCGTTGCGTGGCCGTTGCTACTGATCAGGATGGTGCGGCATCCGGCCCGCCGCCCGGCCTGAACATCCTGAGGCGAGTCTCCAATCATCCACGACCGCGACAAATCGAGGTTCAATTCCTCTGCTGCCTGCAGCAGCATCCCCGGGCGCGGTTTGCGCAGGTCACTGTCGCGGCGGTAGCGTTCCACGATGGCCTCGCGACCATCGAGGTATGGGCAGTAGTAGGCGCCATCGAGGTGTGCGCCGGCTTCTTCCAGGAGCGATTCAAATCGGGCGTGCACCTTGGCAAGTTGATCTTCATTGAACAGGCCCCGGGCGAGACCGGACTGGTTGGACACAAGCACGACTCGGAAACCCGCGCGGGTGAGTTGCGCGACGGCCTCCGCCGCACCGGGGAGAAGGGTCACGTCGTCGGGATCGCGAATGTAGCGGCGATCCTCGATCAGGGTACCGTCGCGGTCGAGAAAGACGGCCGGTGTCTTCATCCCTGAGTTCCGGCGGCCAGTTGTTCGATTACCGCCTGACGAAGGAGCGGCAGCATAATCTCGTGATGCCCCACGAGGTCGTGCCCGCGCCCCGGCAGGACAGGTCGCGTCACGACGTTCTGGTGCGGGCGATAATGGCGAATCATATCCAGATTGGCCGTGGTCATGCAATCCAGATTTGCCCCCAGATTGCGGGCGACGGACACGGCCTTGAGAAAGACTTCGGGCAGGACGACCGCCGAGCCGATGTTCAGCCACACGCCGCCGACCGGTGCCGCTTCCGCGGCACCGAGATCACTCACGATATCACAGACCAAGCGGAAATCGAACATCGTCGCCCGACCCAACGCGGCGCCGTCTGCGCCCGGAGAAACGTGCACCGTGTCGGTTCCTAGGGCGAGATGCACACAAGCGGGGATCCCCGCGCGCTTGGCCGCCAGGAAGACACTGCCGGCAGCCGCCGGCGGATTGTGCCGATCCAGAGTGGCTCCGACGGCCGCCCCGAGGCCGCCGCCGCTTTCGGCAACCAGCGCGGTGACCTGATCGAAAAACGCCATCGTTTCCTTGACCATTCCGAACCGGCCGTCGCGAATGGTCTCGGCGACTTCCTCGCTGGTTTCACCGAAGAGCGCCAGCTCTGCATCGTGGATGGCGCACGCACCATTGCAGACAATGGCCCGCACGATACCCCGCTGGATCAGGTCGATGAGCACGGGCCCGCAGCCCACCTTGATGACGTGAGCTCCGAATGCGGCTACCACTGGGCGATCATGGCGAACGGCGTCGACGATCGCCGCGACGACTTTTCGAAATGACTCCGCGCCGAGATAGCCGGGGAAAGCGGCAATCAGGTCAGCAGCCGAAGCACCAACACGCGGCAGGCCGGCCGTTCTTTGTGCCGTCGACTTGTGATGCCTTCGCTCAACGGGGTACGTCCGCAGTTGCGAGAGGTCGATCGGCCGGTACGAGTGGGGCATAGGAGTCTGACCTTCTGCTAAGCATCAACGGAGGCGGAACGACGTTTTCGAATCGCGTCCTCGAGCATCGACTGCAGCATTGTACTCCCGTCGCCGACGAAGTCGATCGCAATCCGCATGACGCGGACGCGACTGCCATCGATGCCGGGCAGGCGGCACAATTTTGCCGCGTCCTTCTCTGTTGTGATGATTACGTCGTATTCGCCACGGGCGCTTGCACGCACCCGATCGAGGTCCTTGGCGCGGTACCGATGGTGGTCAGGAAACCAGCAGGAATCCACGATGCTGATGCCCAGGGATCGAACCGTGCTTTCGAAGGCGTGGGGGTTGCCAATCCCGGCAAAGAGCAATGCTCGTGTCTTCGATGGTGGAGATTCGCAAGGGTGACCATCCAAAAATTCAAAACTTGTGACGCGATGGCGGCACCGAATGACCGGCCGATCCGGAGCGAATTCCTCCAGCCGGGTCATCAGGTACTCGTGTTCACTCCGGCTGATCATGTCGGTTCGAGTGACCACGATGAGCTGGGCGCGGTGCAAGTTACGAGGCGACTCCCGCAGCAGCCCGCGGGGAAGGACATGCCCGTATCCGAACGGGCATGTCGCATCGATCGTTACAATATCCAGATCGCGCCGTACGCGGCGGTGTTGAAAGCCGTCATCGAGGACGACCACGTCCGCACCGAAGCGATCCACCGCAAGCTGGATTCCGGCCGCGCGATTCGCGTCTGCGACGCAGACTGCGGACGGACAATTTCGACGAATCACGAGTTCCTCATCGTTCGGCTGACCCGCAGCGGCACCGTAGCCCCGAGAAACGACCGTCGGCGAGCACCCCAACGAATCCAACCGCTGAACGATGTCTATGACCAGCGGCGTCTTGCCCGTTCCGCCCGCCGTAATATTGCCGACGCTGATAACGGGAATAGGGAACGACAAGGATGGTCCGCGACGGTCGTACCGGCGGTTTCGCGACTCGACAACGGATGCATAAGGGGCCGATAAAGCACGGAGCAATCCTCGAAGTGGCGCCGCCCATCCACCGGCCTTGCCCGAGAGGATGCGATGCATCAGCGAGGAATCGGTCATGCGCGTTCGCCGGTGAATACCATTGCGCTGCAGGTAACGCACGTCTGCGTTGCTTCGTCTACGGCCTGATGATAGCCGAGAACCGTGCATTGCGCGAGCGGAAGCGCCGCGGCCAGTGCATAGATGCATCCCGCACTGCACACTCGGGTGGCGTTGTCATTCAGTTTTAGGGCCTCCACCATCGCCTTCGGACCCCCGGTTTGCAGGGCGGTGAGCGTTCCCTCGTCCGTCTTGCGCACCTCATTTAGCCATGCGGAGCCCAGGCGGCGTTGGTCGCCGAACGACTCCCCGATGTGGCTCAGATCGGCACCCGCAACCACCAGCGTGTCGCGATCGTCCTCGGCCATCAGCGACTCCAGTGCACAAGCAAATTCCGCTAGGTCGACGCCGTCTCCATCACGAGGCGCTGTACCCGTAGGGCCACAGGGATCGCTGCAGAGCAAAGGCACAATCGTGAAATTCTCGGCGCCAAAAAGGTATTGTAACCAAGGAACCTGCAACTCGATGGAATGCTCGCGAACGTGGTCCAATTCAAAACGGCGCAGATCACCGCAGCGTGCTTCCAAGCGATTCAGGAAATCGCCATCCACGCGCGTCGTGCCCAGCGGCGTGGAAAAGGCGCTGGCGGTTGCGACAACGGACGTAGATCGGCCAAAGTGGTTTGTCCCAAGTATGACCACGCGGTCAGGAGCATTTCGATCACGAAGTGCACCGTATGCGGCGGCGTAGCAGGGGGCACCTCGGGGATAATCGAGATGCGGCGCGACAATGCCTTGAATCGTTCCGGCCACGTCAGCTGCCGGTGCCGTGCTGAGCACGTCGCGAAAGAGCGCGCCGCTGGCATCATTGATTCCCAGTTGAGATGCGTGGGGCATCTCCCGGGTGCCACGGGATCGATAGGCTTCGAGCGCCGCATCATAGTGCTCATCGAATCTGGGACTCTCCAGCAAGAGTGCCTCGTCGAGGTTCTGGATCATTCGGGCAAGAGTCTCTTGGTTGAGCGATTGGCCGAGCGCCCGATGGAAAGCCGCGCTGATCTCCTCGCAGGTGTGTTCTCCATCCATACATGCCAGTATTTGTAGTGCGGCCGGGGAGATTGAAAGTACAACTGGGGAAATTCCGCTCGGATCGCGCAGGGCGATGAGTCCGTCCTCTCCGTCCAGATTGAAGGGCTCGACGGGACGCAGGCGTGGCCTGTGTTGCGGATCAAGGGCCATGCACGGCAACTCCGAACGCACAGGGCAATGCTGAAAACGGGAATTGTAGTGGAGGGTGTCCGAAGAATGAAGCGGGCTCGCAACGGCGTGCGAGCCCGCGGAGAATAACCTATAGGGGCCCTAGACTTCGGCGTAGGGTCGGGCCGGTCTCGGCGTGACCGGAACTGCCTGGGTCAGACATCCTTGCCCAGGGTTTCAATCATCTTGAGCGCCGCCGGTCCTGCCAATACTACAAGAATCGCGGGGAAGATGAAGAGAATCAGGGGCAACATCAGCTTTACGGTCGTTTTCTGCGCCTTTTCCTCCGCTGCCTGACGACGCTTGGTCCGTAAGGCCTCCGACTGTCGCCGCAGAGCATTCGAGATACTCGTGCCGAAGCGCTCGGCCTGGTTGACGACGCCCACCAGGGAGCGGGCCTCCTCCAGACCGGACCGGACCGCAAAGTTGTCCAGTGCCTCATTGCGTGGAATGCCCATCTGCGATTCCAATGTGACGAGCTGCAATTCCTCGGCCAGTGCCGGATGAACCGTGCGCATTTCGTCACCCACGCGTTGCACGGCCGCATCGAGACCCAAACCCGATTCGACCGAGATGACCATCATATCCAACACGTCGGGCAGGCCCTTGCGCAGCGTGTCTTTTCGCTTGTTGACGGCCATGGAAAGCCAGAAGTTCGGAGCCATGAACCCTGCGCCGGCGGCAAGGAGAATGATACCCGTCGCTTTGACCAGCGGTTCGCCTCGACCGAATGCCCAAACGCCTCCCGCGATTGCCAGGGCGAGGGCCATGATTGTCTTGCTGGCCAAGAAACTCGTGACGACAGACTCACCCCGATAGCCTGCACTGGCCAGCTTCATGCGCAGCTTGGAAACCTCTTCGCTGTTGGTTGGCATGACCGGGCGCATTGCAATGGGCGCGACGGACTGCATGACCTTCTTGGCGACGGACTCCTTGGCCTGCTGGCGCGTGGACGCAAGCGTCTTCTGAAGCTGCGTCTTGCCCGTCATGCGCCGCTTGATGGCGTCTTCGGCGTCCGACGACTTTGGCCAGACGGCGTAAACTACCAGCGTAATGCCGACCACGAGCATGGCGCCGATCAGGTAAAGATCCATGGGAAGACTCCGTCACATTCTTGACCCCGCCTCGAGGGCGTGGGGAGTAACTGATACTTCTGCCGCTTGCCGTCGTGCCTAGACCTTGATATTCACGATCCAGCGGATCATGGCGATGCCCATGAGCTGCATACCGGCGGCGAGCATGAGCATCATCTGACCGCGCGGGTCCTCCAGCAGGACGCGACCGTAGTCGGGGTTCATGTACATGGTGGCGAGGAACACGGCGACGGGCAGGCAAAACAGCACCCATCCGGAGAGCCGGCCTTCCGCGGTGAGACCCCGCACGAGTCCGGCGAGCTCAATACGCTCGCGTATCACGCTGCTGATCTTGTCAAGCACTTCGGCCAGATCGCCGCCCGTTTGCCGCTGGATCATGACTGCCGTGACAAAAAAGCGTACGTCCAGCGAGTCCACGCGCTTGGCCATGGACAAAAGGGCGTCCTCGATCTTCACGCCGAGGTTCTGCTCGTGGTACACCTGAGCGAATTCCGTTGCAATGGGCGGGGGCATTTGTTCGTAGATGTTCTGGATGGCTCCGGCCAGCGAATGGCCCGCACGCAACGCCTGACCCATCATATCAAACACGTCGGGAAGCTGATTATTCAGTTTGGCCATACGCTTGCGGCGCAGGAATCCGAGGACCAGGAATGGGAGCACGACGATCGCGAGTCCCGTGCCGATCGCCGCGATCGGGTTCACGGACAGGGCTATCAGGCCGACGGTCGCCAGCAGCGCGCCCGCGCCTACGTTGACGACGCAGGAAGAAGCCGACCACGGAATATCCGCTTGGTCCAGCATTGTCTGGAGCTTGGGTACGAAGCTGAGCCGTCCAATAATCGCATCCGCAAAAGACGTGGACTGGCCCGCCGCTCCCCGACGGAGAATCGAATCCACGCTCTTCTCGATACGCACGCTCTTGCCGCGCAGACGGTCCTGCAGTTTCTTCCGATTGGATGTTCGCGATTCCACGACTACTTGAAAGATGCCGTAGAAAAGCAGCATCGAACCGACCACCGGCAGGGCGAGGACCAGCAGGTCGCTCGTCGCCGCCAACGCCGTCGGTGCGGCCGCGAGTAAGAGGGGCGGTGCAGTCGTTAGGCTGGTCATAGATCGTATCCCGTTTCGGCGCCCTTTATGCCACGTCGTCGGTCATGAGCACCCTGCGCGAGAACAACTCGGGGCTGACCTCGCATCCCGATGATTTCAATCGTTCCAGGAATGAAGGCCGAATGCCGGTAGCGATGAACTGGCCGTATGCCTTACCGTTGTCGTCAACTCCGAGCTGTTCAAACGTGAACAGATCTTGCATGGTGACGATATCGCCCTCCATGCCCGTCACTTCGGTCACACTCATGATCTTTCGCGGTCCCCCCGTCAGACGCTGGGCATTGATGATCAGGTTGATGGCCGAGGCGAACTGCTGGCGGATGGCTCGAATGGGCAGTTCAAAACCGGACATCATGACCATCGTTTCCACGCGGGCGACCGTGTCGCGCGTGCTGTTGGCGTGCAGCGTCGTCAGTGAACCGTCGTGACCGGTATTCATCGCCTGGAGCATGTCCAACGTTTCCGCGCCGCGGCACTCGCCGACGACGATGCGGTCCGGTCGCATACGCAGGCTGTTGATCAGCAGGTCGCGGATCGTTATCCGTCCTTTTCCCTCGATGTTGGCCGGCCGCGTCTCCAGCCTCACGATGTGCGGCTGGCGGAGCTGCAATTCCGCAGCGTCCTCGATGGTCACGATTCGGTCCGACACGGGAATGAACGACGACAGGTTGTTGAGCAGCGTTGTCTTTCCCGAACCGGTTCCGCCGACCACCAGGATGTTCAAGTGTGAAATCACACACGCTTGGAGAAAGTCGCGAATCTCTTCCGTGCACGATTTGAAACGCAGGTAGTCATCCCAGGTGAGCGGGTCGGCACCGAAGCGGCGGATGGATAGCGAGGCACCGTCGATTGCCAGCGGCGGAATGACCGCGTTCACGCGGCTGCCGTCCGGCAAACGGGCGTCTACCAGCGGGCACGTCTCGTCACAACGCCGACCAACGGCGCTGACGATCTTGTCGATGACGTGCATCAGGTGGGAATTGTCGCGGAACTGGACTTCGGTAAGCTCCAGCTTGCCGCGTCTCTCGACGAACACCTGTTTGGGCCCGTTGACCAGAATGTCGCTGATCGTGGGGTCGGCCAGCAGCACTTCGAGCGGTCCGAGCCCGAATGTCTCGTCCAGTACCTCGCTGATCAAGCGTTGCCGCTCGTTGAAGTTGAGGAGCGTGTTTTCCTGGTCGGCGAGGTGCGAAACGAGTTCCTTGACCTGCTCGCGAAGCGACTCTTCCTCACCGGCCATGCGCGTCAGGTCGAGTTGATCGATGAGCTTCCGGTGGAGCTTCATCTTCAGCGTATTGAATTGCTCGATCTTTTCGCGCGACACCGGCGCCCGGGCCGTTGTCGGCGGTCGTTGGGGCGGGGCAGACGAGGCCCCGGCCTGCCGGGCCGGCGGGGCTGCTCCGCCGCCTGGACCTCCAGGCTTGGGCGGCGATGCCTGC